>NZ_JBEXSH010000160.1:0-13070 GCF_040613555.1 Streptomyces sp. NPDC006265 | reverse complement strand
CTGGTCTTCGGCGCGATCGACTACGCGGCGGCGGTGGCCCGCATCGGGGACTTCCTCGGCTACCGGGTCACCGTCTGCGACGCCCGCCCCGTCTTCGCCACGCCCCGGCGCTTCCCCGAGGGCGTAGAGGTGGTCGCCGAGTGGCCGCACCGCTATCTGCGGGGCACGGACACCGACGAGCGCACGGTCATCTGCGTCCTGACACACGACCCCAAGTTCGACGTGCCGCTGCTGACGGAGGCGCTGCGCCGCCCGGCTGCCTACATCGGGGCGATGGGCAGCCGCCGCACCCACGCCGACCGGGCGGAACGGCTGGCCGAGGCCGGGGTCACGGAACGCGAGCTGTCCCGGCTGCGCTCACCGGTCGGCCTCGACCTCGGGGCCCGTACGCCCGAGGAGGTGGCGGTGTCCGTCGCCGCCGAGATCGTGGCACTGCGGTGGGGAGGCAGCGGCGCGCCGCTGAGCGCGACGGAGGGGGCGGTGCACCCGCACCGGTCCCCCTGAGCACCAGCGCCGCTTCCGTCACGTCGCCATCGATCCGGGTTCGTACGATCGAGTCGCCCACTGGCCTTCAGCACTTCAGCACTTCAGCACTTCAGCACTTCACCGAAGGGAATCGCATGATCTTCATCACCGCGAAGTTCCGAGTCCGCCCCGCGCACGCCGACCGCTGGCCCGAGATCGCCGCTGATTTCACCCGGGCGACGCGCGCCGAGCCCGGCTGCCTGTGGTTCGACTGGTCGCGCAGCGTGGACGAGCCGTCGGAGTACGTCCTCGTCGAGGCCTTCCGTGACGACGAGGCCGGAGCCGCACACGTACAGTCCGCCCACTTCAAGGCCGCGCAGCAGACGCTTCCTCCGCATCTGGCCGAGACACCGCGGATCGTGAACGCGAGCGTCCCGCAGAACGACTGGTCGCTCCTCGGTGAGATGGCGGTACCGGGACAGGAATAGCTCGCTGCCCAGGGCCGGCCGCCCGCATGAGCCGTAAGTCGTGGCGGACCGGCTCTTGCCTCGGACGTCGGGCACCCGTACGCTCACGGCCGTACCGACTGGACGGTATGCAGCAGCAGCCGAGGAGAGTCGCCGCAGATGAGCACGATCAACCGCCAGATACGCCTGGCCGCACGTCCCGTGGGAGAGCCGCGCCCCACCGACTGGGAGCATGTCGAGGAGCCGGCCGGGCAGCCGGGCGACGGGGAGTTCCTGGTACAGGTGCTCTGTCTGTCGATCGACCCGGCAATGCGCGGCTGGATGAACGCGGGCAGGTCCTACATCCGCCCGGTGGAGATCGGCGAGGTGATGCGCGCCGGCGCGGTGGGCAGGGTGGTCGCCTCCCGGCACTGCGGGTTCGCGGTCGGCGACCATGTGTCGGGCACGTTCGGCGTGCAGGAGTACTGCGTGTCGGACGGGCGCGGCGTGACCAAGGCCGACCCCGAGGCCGCTCCCTTGCCTACCTATCTCGGCACGCTCGGCATGTCGGGCCTGACGGCCTACTTCGGCCTCACCGAGGTCGGGCGTCCCGAGCCGGGGCAGACCGTCGTGGTCTCCGGAGCGGCCGGAGCGGTCGGCAGCGTCGCCGGGCAGATCGCCAAGATCCTCGGCTGCCGGGTCATCGGCATCGCCGGCGGCGAGGCCAAGTGCCGCCTGGTGGTGGACGAGTTCGGATTCGACGCCGCGATCGACTACCAGAGCGAGGACGTCCGCAAGGCCCTGCGCGAGCACGCCCCCGACGGCGTCGACGTGTACTTCGACAACGTCGGCGGCGACGTCCTGGATGCCGTGCTGCTGCGGCTGGCGCGCGGCGCCCGCGTCGTGGTCTGCGGCGCGATCTCCCAGTACAACAGCACCAAGCCGCAAGGCCCCGCCAACTACCTGTCGCTGCTGGTGAACCGCGCCTCCATGACGGGCATCGTGGTGTTCGACTACGCCGAACGGTACGCGGAGGGCATCGCGCAGATGGCGACGTGGCGGGCGGAGGGCCGGCTGAAGTCCTTGGAGGACGTGGTGCCCGGCTCGGTCGCGGACTTCCCGGAGACCCTGATGCGCCTGTTCCGTGGTGACAACCACGGCAAGCTGGTGCTGAAGATCGCGGACTGACCGGGCCGGGGGGAGGAAGAGATCCGATGAAGGCACTGACCTACCACGGCCGACACGACATCCGCTACGGGGACGTCCCCGACCCGGCCGTCACCAGTCCCGCCGACGCGGTGGTGCGGGTGACCGCGGCCGGAATCTGCGGCAGCGACCTGCACATCTACGCCGGCAACGCCTTCAGCCCGGAACCGGGCTACACACCGGGACATGAATGCGTCGGCGTGGTCGTCGAGACCGGCGGCCAGGTCACCCGCTTCAAGCCCGGCGACCGGGTCCTGGTGCCCGCCTCTGTCGGCTGTGCGCAGTGCCGGCAGTGTGCGGCCGGGTTCACCGCACGGTGCGAGCGCGCCACGTCGAGCACGGAGCTCTGCTACGGAGTCGGTCCGAAGCTCCCGGGCAGCCAGGCCCAGATCCTGGCGGTGCCCTGCGCCGACGTCAATCTGGTGCACCTGCCCGAGGACATCTCCGACGAGGCCGCCGTCGTCCTGACGGACAACGCCCCCACCGCCTGGTACGGCTGCCGCCGTGCCCGCATCCAGCCCGGTGAGACCGTCCTGGTCGTCGGCCTCGGCCCGGTCGGCCTCATGGCCGCACAGTCCGCCTTCGCGATGGGCGCGGCCCGGGTGCTGGGCGTGGACCTGGTCGCGGAGCGCCGCGCCTTCGCCGCCGGCCTGGGCGTCGAGCCGGTCGAGGGTGACGACGCGCGGGCGGCCATCCGGGACATGACCGCCGGCCGCGGGCCGGACGCCGTGGTGGAAGCGGTGGGTTCCGACGCCACCATCGAGCTCGCCCTCAAGGCCGTGCGGCAGGCCGGCCGGGTCAGTGTGATCGGGGTCAGCCAGAACAAGGCGTTCCCGTTCCACATGTACCTGGCGCAGGTCAAGGAGCTGGAGTTCGCCATCGGGCTGTGCTCGGTGCACTACGAACTCCCTCCCCTGATCGCCCTCACCCGTGCCGGAAGGATCAAGCCCGGGGTCGTGGTCTCGCACCGTTTCGCCCTCTCCGAAGGGCCGGCGGCGTACGAACTGTTCGCAGGCCGTTCCGACGGCGTCCGCAAGATCGTTCTCGACCCGACGGGCTGACTGCTGCGTCCCACTGCCGGGCCTGCCTCCGGTCTCCTAGGGTGAGTCACTCGGAGACTGGAGGCAGCCATGTCACAGCGTCACGAAGCCGCACGACCGACCCGTCCACGGCTGAAGCCGCTCCCCGAAGAACAGTGGGATCCCCGGACCCGGGAACTGCTGGCCGCAGCTCCCCATGACCCCGAGGGCGGGATCCCGAACATCTTCACCACGCTCGCGCGCCATCCGGATCTCTACGAGCAGTTCATGCCGTTCGGCGCCCAGTTGCTCGGCGGGGGCCGACTGCCGGGAGACGTGCGCGAGTTACTGATCCTGCGCACCGCCTGGAACACCGGCTCGCGGTACGAGTGGGGGCGGCACCTCCCGCTGGCCAGGGCCGCGGGCGTCACGGACGCGGACATCGACCGTATCGGCGAAGGGCCGGAGGCACCCGGCTGGGCGGACCTCCAGAGGCACCTGATCCGCGCGGCGGACGAGCTGCACGGCGATGCCACGGTGTCCGACGCGACCTGGGAGGGTCTGGCCGAGCACTTCGACGACGCCGAACTGATCGAGATCGTCATGCTGGTGGGCCAGTACCAGATGGTGGCCTTCTTCCTGAACGCCACCGGTGTGCAACTGGAGCCCGGTTTCGACCACACCGGCTTCATGGGGAGGGGGAAGCACGGGTGAGGGGCGTCCGGGCGCCTCACGGAACCCGGCGGCCGCGGCCCCACGAGCCCCTCGACCTGGGGGCTCGGTACCTGCCGGCCCTTGGCCCGGGGAGCGTATCCGGACCTGATCAAGACACCCTGCGTGACCGGGGAGGGTAGCGCAGGGCCCAGGCGAGCAGCACAGTCAATCGAAAAAGTGTACGTTTCGTGCTTTTCCGGGCTCCGCACGGGCTCTACGCTCGTGTACAGATGGCGGGCGGATGGCCGGCCAGTCGACCACCGCCGCCTGTACGAGCGGAGGCGGAGATGAAAGCGTCGATACGGCGGTCCGCGGTCTTCGCGAGCGCGGCCGCTCTTGTGATAGCCGTCTGCGGTACGACGGGCACTGCCCAGGCCGACCCGGGCGATGGTGAGCTCCAGTTCGGCTACGTCCTGCCCGAGACGGGACAGCTGGCCTACCTCGGCCCGCCCCAGATCGAGTCGCTGAAGTTCGCGATACAGCAGATCAACGCCGCAGGCGGGGTCCTGGGCAAGTCCGTGCCGAAGGTGGTCGCCAGTGACGAGGCGGGCCAGGAGGCCGTTGCCGCGCAGTCGGCGGGCCGGGTCCTCTCGGCAGGCGTGGACGCGGTCATCGGCGCCGCGGCTTCCGGGATGTCGCTGGCGTTCATCGACCGGGTGACCGGAGCGGGCGTCGTGCAGTGTTCGGGGTCGAACACCGCTCCCACCTTCACCAACTACGAGGACGACGGCTACTACTTCCGTACCGTCCCGAGTGACGCCTTGCAGGGGCCCATCCTGGCGGATGTGGTCCGCGACGACGGCCATGACCGGGTGGCCCTGGTCGCACGGGCGGACGACTACGGGCGCGGCCTGATGGAGGCCACCCGGAAGTCGCTGGAGGACGCCGGTGCGACGGTGACGCTCGCCGAGACCTACGACCCGAAGGCGACCAACTTCGACCAGGTCGTCCAGAAGGTGGACAACTCCAGGCCGGACGCCGCCGTGGTGATCGCCTTCGAGGAGGGCACCCAGATCCTCCAGGGCATGATCGAGTCCGGACTCGGCCCCGACCAGATCGGCGTCTACGGCGCCGACGGACTGCGTAGCGAGGAGCTGCCCTCGCTGGTCGCCCCGGGCCAGCCGGAGAGGCTCTCCGGGATGAAGGGCACCGCACCGGCATCGGCGTCGAACGAGCAGTTCGTGAAGGACCTCAAGAAATTCGCGCCGGACCTGAAGGAGCTGCAGTTCGCACCGCAGGTGTACGACTGTGTGACGACGATCGCGCTCGCCGCCGAGAAGGCGAAGTCCGACGATCCCCGCGAGTACGTCAAGGAGATGAACGGGGTCACCAAGGACGGCGAGAAGTGCAAGTCGTTCGCCGCCTGCAAGGAGTTGCTCGCCGACGGCAAGGACATCGACTACGACGGTGTGAGCGGGCCGCTCAACTTCACCGACAAGGGCGAACCCGGCCAGGCGACGATCGAGGTGTACGGCTACAACGACGAAGGAAAGCTGCAGACCCTGCGCATCGAGACCAGCAAAGCCGAGGAGTGACCGGGAGGACCGGGCAGCGGGAGTCAACGAACGCGGGCGAGCGTGCCGAGGTAGAGCTCGATCACCTTCTCGTCATGCAGCAGGGCCGTACCCGTGCCGGTGTACGCGTTGCGGCCCTGGTCGAGGACGTAGCCGCGGTCGCAGAGCTGCAGGCACCTGCGGGCGTTCTGCTCGACCATGAGCACGGCGACGCCCGCCCTGTTGATCATTCTGCACCGGTCGAAGACGTGGTCCTGATGGAGCGGGGACAGGCCGGCCGACGGCTCGTCGAGCAGCAGCAGCTGCGGCTCCATCATCAGGGCGCGGGCCATCGCGAGCATCTGGCGTTCGCCGCCGGACATCGCGCCGGCCTTCTGCCTGCGGCGGTCGGCCAGGACGGGGAAGAGCTCCTCGACCGCCGCGACGCGCCGCGCCTGCTCCTTTGGCCGCAGATAGACCCCCATCCGCAGGTTCTCCTCGACGGTCAGGGTGGAAAACACGTTCTGCAGTTGCGGTACGTAGCCCACGCCCCGCCGGACCAGCTCGTGCGCGGGTCGGCCGGTCACGTCCTCGCCGCGCAGGCGCACGGTCCCGCCGCGCGCCCGCAGCAGCCCGAAGACTGTCTTGATCAGGGTCGACTTGCCGGCGCCGTTGGGGCCGATCACACCGACCACCTCGCCCGGCCGCACCTCGACGCTGCATCCGCGCAGCACGTCGACACCAGGGACGTAACCGGCGACGATGTCGTCGGCCGCCAGTACCGGTGCCTGTTCCTCGACGGACATCGCTACTCCTCCTCACCCTTCTCCTCGGTCGCCCCCGGCTCGTTGTGCCGCTTGCCCAGGTAGGCGTCCACGACGGCGGCGTTCCGGCCGATCGTGTGCGGTGGGCCCTCAGCCACGAGGCGGCCGTCGGCCATGACGGCCACCCAGTCGCTGATGCCCATCACCACGTCCATGTCGTGCTCGACGAAGCACACCGTCAGCCCCTCGTCCCGCAACTGGGTGATGTGCCCGAGCAAAGACTGGGTCAGCGCGGGGTTGACCCCGGCCATCGGCTCGTCGAGCAGGAGCATGACCGGCCGGGTCATCAGTGCGCGGGCCAGCTCCAGCAGTTTGCGCTGACCGCCGGAGAGCGTGCCGGCGTGGTGGTCGCGCAGGGATGCGAGCCGGAACCGGTCCAGCAGTTCGTCGGCCCGGCGCTCGAGTTCCCGCTCCTGCCCGCGCCACAGTGGTCGCAGCAGCGCGGGCAGCGCCCGCTCGCCGCGTTGCCCGGGTGCGGCGAGGAGCAGGTTCTCCAACACCGTGAGCCGGGCGAGCGCTCTGGAGAGCTGTAACGTACGGACCATTCCGCGCCGTGCCACCCGGTGCGCCGGGGCGCCGGTGAGCGGCTGTCCCTCGAACGACCACCGGCCGCCATCGGCCCGGTCGAACCCGCTCACCACGTTGAACAACGTGGTCTTGCCGGCGCCGTTGGGCCCGATGAGCGCCGTGATGACCCCGCGTTGCACTTCCAGATGCTCGACCCGCACGGCGACGAGGCCGCCGAAAGTGCGGGTCACCTGGTCCAGGACCAGCAGGGGGTCGGGCTTGCGCACCCCCGGCTCGGGATCGATCGCGGAGAGCCGGCCCGGGTGGGACACGGCAGGGTCAGCGGCCACTGAGCAGCATCTCCTTCCGGCTGCCGAGAATGCCCTGCGGCCGGAACGCGACCAGCAGGATGAGGGCGACCCCGACCAGGGCGAAGCGCACCGCGCCGACCTCCGAGGTACTGATGAGGTCCGGCGAGATGTACTCGGCGTTGATGGCCTGGCGGAGCACGCTGTCGAGGAAGCTGAGGACGAACCAGAACAGGATCGCGCCGACGACCGGCCCGAGGATCCGCCCGGCGCCTCCGAGGACGAGCAGCGTGTACAGGAAGAACGTGACGCCCGGGTCGTAGTTGTCCGGGTTCACGGACTGCACCTGGATCGCCTGCATCATGCCCGCGACCGCGCCGATGACGCCGCCGAGCATGAGGCTCTGCATCTTGTACGCGTAGACGTTCTTGCCGAGGCTGCGTGCGGCGACCTCGTCCTCACGGATCGACCGGATCACCCGGCCCCACGGGCTGTGGATCAGCAGGGCGAGCAGGATTCCGACCACGAGCACCAGCGCCCATCCGACGGTCATCACCCAGAGGTCGCGGGAGCCGAACCGCACGAGCCACACGCCGTAGGTGCCGGGCTCGAAGGGGTTGAGCGCGTAGAAGTCGTTCGCGAACCTCTGCAGACCGAACACCCCGCCGGTGACCGGCTCGGCCCAGCTGGAACGGTAGAACAGCCGTAGCGTCTCCCCCGCCGCGATCGTGGTGATGGCGAGGTAGTCGGCGCGCAGCCGCAGGGTGGGCAGGCCGAGGAGCAGGGCCAGCACGATCGCGCAGGCGATCCCGGCCAGGACGCCGAGCCACATCGGGCCGTCGTACGTCGACACCGTGACGGCGAGCCCGTAACCGCCGACCAGCATGAATCCGACCTGGCCGAAGTTCAGCAGCCCCGTGTAGCCGAAGTGCAGGTTCAGTCCCATCGCGGCGAGCGCGTAGACGGCGGCGATGGGGCCGATCCCTGAACGCAGGGCGTTGGAGACGATGTCCGAGAAGTCCATGGCACCCTCACCCGACGCGTTCGGCCCGGCCGAGGATGCCCTGCGGCCGGACGAGGAGGACGACGATGAGGACGAGCAGCGCCCAGGCGTACTGCAGGTCGACCGGGAACCACAGGGTGGACATCTGGGCGACGATGCCGATGACGAGGCTGCCGACCATCGCGCCGTAGGCGGAACCGAGTCCTCCCAGGATGACCCCGGCGAACATGAGCAGCAGGAGCTTGAAACCCATGTCCCAGGTGACGATCTCGACCAGGCCGAAGAAGACCCCACCGAGCGCGGCCAGCCCGCCGCCGAGCATCCACACGAACATCACCACCCGCTGCACGTCGATGCCCGACGCCTCTGCGAGGTCGCGGTTGGCGGAGACGGCTCGCACGGCCGTGCCGATCCGCGTCTTCTGCAGGAGTGCGGCGACGCCGAGCAGCACCAGCACGGCGAGCAGGGTGACGGTGAGGTCCCGTGGCGTGATGCCTGCCGGCCCCAGGTCGATCGTGCTCTGGATGTCGTACTGCGCGTAGGAGGCGGGACGGGTTCCGTACAGCACGAGTACGACGTGGCGCAGCAGCAGCGAGAGCCCGATGGTGACGATGAACATGTTGATCAGCCCGGTGCCCCGAGCCCGCAGCGGGCGCCAGACGCCGCGATCGACCGCCGCGCCCAGCAGGGCGCCGAAGACCACCGCGGCGAGGGCGGCGGGAATCAGGTGCCAGCGCGGACCGGCCGCTGACACGTTGAGGAAAAACGCGACGGTGGCTCCGATCGTGACGAACTCACCGTGCGCGAAGTTGATCAGATGGATGGTTCCGAAGATCAATGAGAGCCCGACCGAGGTGATCGCGATGATCACCCCGAACTGGATACCGTCGATCAGCGCCTGCAGAGCGCGCGCGGAGAACGTGGGGCCGCGGGGGACTTCCTCGCCCTGCGCCCGTGCGGAGACCGCGGGCAGCATGACAAAGGCCAGGGCGAGGGCCGGTACGAGCATCCGCTGATGGCGCATGATGGTTCCGGTATGCCACGAACATCCTTTATGGGCTCAGTGTAGGCGCGGCTCGGGGCGGTGACACGGGGGGCGTGCCACAGATGGACCCCACAAGCGGAGGTTGCGCGATGAGTGACGTCGGAAACCTGGCGAGTGCCTACAGCGACGACAACGTGCTCTTCCGGGTGCTCCGGCACCTCGGCTGGAACAGTCTGGCCAACATCGGGTACTTCACGCTGCCCACCTTGCCGGTCGTGGCCCTGACAGGGCCTGTGCCCTGGCAGCGCCGTCTGGCTCGCAGGTCGCTGGCGTTGCTGGACGCCCGGCCCGGACAACGTCCTCGACCAGCAGCACCCCGCCGGGCCGCAGCGCCTGGACCATGGCGCGCAGCGCGGCGTCGCGCTCGGTGACGTGGACCAGGACGAGACGGGCGTGCACCAGGTCGAAGGGGCCGGGCGGAGGGTCGTCGCGGCCGACGTCGTGCCGGAGCACCTCGACTCCTTCGGTGGCGGCCGTCCCGGTCCAGGAGATGTCGATGTCGGTGGCGAGCACGCGCCCGGTGGGCCCGACCCGCTCGCGCAGCCACGCCGCCACGCTCGGGCCGCCGGCCCCGACCTCCAGCACCGCCACCCCTCGGCGATCTTGGCCGCTTCGAAGTGCCGGAACGTCGAGGCGTCGAAGAGGGCCGCCAGTGCGTCGAAGCGCGTCCCGGCCTCGGTCTGCCGGTTGTCCAGGAGGTATCCCTCGTCCTGACCCATGGGGCGATCATGTCACGACGCGGCCGGGGCGGTTCGGCCCGGTGGGCGGGGCGGCAGCCGGTGCAGTTGCACGTCCGTGAGCTGCCCCTCGGCGATCGTGGCGGTCATATACGTGCAGTGGGGCTGGCGCCGCCGGTCCGTCGGGGAGCCCGGGTTCAACAGGCGCAGGCCGGAGGGGGCCGTGGTGTCCCAGGGGATGTGGCTGTGGCCGAAGACCAGCACGTCCAGGTCGGGGAAGCGGGCGGCGCACCGCTGCTGCCGGCCCTGCTTGGCCCCCGTCTCGTGGATCACGCCGAACCGCACCCCGCCCAGTTCCGCGTACGCCACCTCGGGCAGCCGGGCGCGCAGCTGCGGCCCGTCGTTGTTGCCGTACACCCCGACGAGCCTGCGGCAGCGGGCCTCCAGCAGATCGAGGGTGGCCGCGTCGACCCAGTCCCCGGCATGGAACACGACGTCGGCGTACGGGAGTTCGGCGAGCAGGGGGGCGGGCAGCTCCCCGGCCCGCTTGGGCAGGTGGGTGTCCGACATCAAGAGCAGGCGCACATCCTCAGCCTAGGGGCTGCGGGCCGCTCCCGCCCGGAACGTACTTGACCGCGAACAGACAGACGGCGCAGCTCAGTTGCCCTGCCGGTGGAGATGATCACGGCGAGATCCCGAAAGGTGAGGCGACCTCGCCGAGCGGGTTAGCATCGGGCAACACGCAGTACAACAGGACGTCTACGGCAAGCGACCCGAAGGGGCCCGGAAACCCGATGCCGGTCAAGGTCAGCGTCATCGTCCCCGTGTACAACCCGGGGATCTACATCGAGGACTGCATCTCCTCGCTGCAGCGCCAGTCGCTGCCTCCCGACGAGTTCGAGGTGATCTTCGTCGACGACGGCTCGACCGACGAGACCCCGGCCCGGCTCGACGCGCTCGCCGCCGAGGACCCCCGGATGAAGGTCATCCACCAGGAAAACTCCGGCTGGTCGGGCAAGCCCCGCAACGTGGGCATCGAGGCCTCCCGGGGCGAGTTCGTGATGTTCGTCGACAACGACGACTACCTGGGCGACGAGGCCCTGGAGCGGATGTACGACTACGGCGTGGCCAACGGCGCCGACGTCGTCGTGGGCAAGATGGCCGGCAAGAACCGCGGGGTGCCGGTGGAACTGTTCCGCCGCAACCACCCGCGCGCCACGGTCGAGAACGCCCCGCTCATCGACAGCCTCACCCCGCACAAGATGGTCCGCCGGGCCTTCCTGGACCGCATCGGCCTGCGCTTTCCCGAGGGCAGACGGCGCCTGGAGGACCACGTCTTCATCGCGGAGGCGTATCTGCGCGCGGAGAACGTCTCGGTGCTCGGCGACTACGTCTGCTACTACCACATCCGGCGCGACGACGGCTCCAACGCCGGCTTCGAACGCTTCGATCCCGTCGGCTACTTCAAGAACCTGCGCGAGGCCCTCGACGTCGTCGAGCAGTACACGGAGCCCGGTCCGGTGCGCGACCGGCTGTTCCGGCGCTGGCTGCGCGTGGAGATGGTGGAGCGGCTGCGGGCCCGGCGCCTGCTGAACCTGCCGGACGACTACCGCCGCGAGCTGTTCGGGGAGATCCACGAGGTCGTCGTCGAGCGCTTCGGGCCCGGTGTCGCGGCCGGGCTGCAACCGACGCAGCAGGTCATCGCCGCGCTGACGGCGGCCGACCGCTATGACGACGTGGTGGCCTTCGCGGAGTGGGAGGCGGGTGTCGCCCCCGCGGCAGCCCCCGGGGACATCGAGTGGCGTGACGGATCGCTCCGTATCGGCTTCACGGCCGAGTACCTGTCGGGCGGCGAGTCCATGCTGTTCCCCGCCGACGCAGAGGCCGCGCCGCTGACCGACGTACCGAAGGACGTGCCCGAGGCGGTGCGCTGGGTGGCCTCGGAGACCGCCGCACGGTTCGGGCAGGCCACGGCCGATCTGCTGCTGCGGGAGCGCACCAGCGCCGCGCAGTACTTCCAGCCGGTGGAGTTCACCCGCGAGACCGTGCCGGTCGGGGACGGCGAGGAGGTCCGGCTGGTGCTGCGGGGGGCGGCCACGGTCGACCCGTCCGTCCTGCCGCGTGACGGCGCCTGGGACGCACTCGTCCGGGTGAAGTCGGGCGGCTGGACCAAGGAGTGCCGGCTGGGGCCTGCGCCGCGCGAGGACCGGCCCACGCCCCATGCGGGGGTCGTCGGCGACCGCCCGGTCCTGCCGTACTGGACCGCACCGCACGGCAACTTCTCCCTGGAGCTCGGCGCGCGCGGCAAGCGGCTCGGGCTGGGCCGCGTGCAACTGGGGGACGTCTCCGTCTCCGACGAGCGGTTCCGGGTCCTGCTCCCGGTGCACGTCCCGGGCGGCTCGCAGGCGCGGCTGAGGTTCGTCTCCTCCCGCCGGATCCTGGAGGTCCCGGGCACACTCTCCCCCGGCGCGGACCGGCCGGGCTCGGTGCTGGAGGCGGTCCTGCCCGAGGATCTCTCGGACGACGTCTGGCGGGTGGCCGTGTGTCTGAACCCGGGCGCCGACCAGGCCCGTTTCGCCGGTCTGCCGTTCGCGCTGCGGGCCGGGGGCGGGAGCGTGCTGGTGACGCCGGCGCCGGGAACCGGTGTCGCGCTGCGGCTGGCCCGGCGCGCCCGACGCGTGCTCGGTGCCACGCGCCGGAAGGTGAATTCCCGTATCAGGACCGGAGGGCGGTGACGGCATGCGACCCCTGGGGATAGAGGGCGCCTGGGTACTGGAGCCCAAGATCTTCCCGGACGACCGGGGCAGCTTCCACGAGTGGTACCGCGGTGCGGAGTTCCGCGAGACGACGGGGCACGACCTGCCCCTGGCCCAGGCCAACTGCTCGGTCTCGCGGCGGGGCGTGCTGCGGGGCGTGCACTTCGCCGATGTGCCGCCCAGCCAGGCCAAGTACGTCACGTGTGTCCGCGGTGCCGTCCTGGACGTGGTGATCGACATTCGCGTCGGCTCCCCCACCTACGGGACGTGGGAGGCCGTACGGCTCGACGACGACACGCGGCACGCGGTGTTCCTCGCGGAGGGCCTCGGTCACGCCTTCATGGCCCTCACGGACGACGCGACCGTGGTCTACCTGTGTTCGGAGGGCTACGCCCCCGGCCGCGAACACGGCATCCACCCGCTCGACCCGGCCCTGGGCATCGAGTGGCCCGAGGGCATCACCCCGCTCCTGTCCCCCAAGGACGAGCAGGCCCCGACCCTGGCCGAGGCGGAACGCCAGGGGCTCCTGCCCTCGTACGAGGTCTGTCTGGCGTACTACGAGCAACTGCGGAGCGGGCAGGGGGGGTAGCCCTCAGCTCCGAGGAAC
>NZ_JBEXSH010000159.1:0-13076 GCF_040613555.1 Streptomyces sp. NPDC006265 | reverse complement strand
GGGGCGCACCAACACGTACCGAATCGATCCCGGCAAGGTGCTGCGCCACCCGGCCGAGGCGGGGGCGCCGAGGCCGCCGCGGGCGGCGTGGATACGGATGGCCTTCCTCGTGGTCCTGCTGGTGGCGCTCGGGGCCTGGGTGGCACTGGGAGGCGGGGACCTGCTGCGCGAGGTACGCCAGTGGGTCGACTCGCTCGGCATGTGGGGGCCGGTCGTCTTCGCGGTCTGCTATGCCCTGGCCGTGACGGCGCTGCTGCCCGGCTCTGTACTGACCGCCTCCGCGGGGGCACTGTTCGGGCTGCCGCTGGGGGTGGCGGCCGTGCTCGTGGGAGCGACGGCGGGTGCGGCCCTGTCGTTCGGTCTCGCCCGCTGGCTGGGGCGTCCGGTCGTAGCCCGCTATGCCGGGTCGGGGCGGCTGTCCCGGCTGGACGCCTACCTGACACGCCGCGGGTTCGCGGCCGTCCTGCTCGTGCGGCTGGTGCCGCTGTTTCCCTTCTCGGTGATCAACTACGGGGCGGGGGCGGCCGGTGTCCGCTTCTCCTCCTATGTCACAGCCACGGCCCTGGGCATCATCCCGGGCACCGTCGTCTACACCGGGCTCGGCGGGTCCCTGGGCGACCCCGGCTCCGCCGGGCTGTGGATCGCGCTGGGTGCTCTGCTCGTGCTGAGCGCGGGCGGCTGGTGGGCGGCACGGCTGGTCCGCTCCCGCAGCGTCGAGGCCGACGCGACTGCCCGTAGCCGGTGACGACCCGGGGGACGCCGTCGGCGAACGTCCCGTGAGGGAAGAAGCCCGTGCTGATGCGGAGAAGCCCACCGCGCCTTGAGCGCGCCCGACGGCATCAGCCCTGCATACCGGTGGTTGATCGCCGCTGACCTGAGACCCGTCCGGATCACGGCGCAGTGGAGGGGAATGGCAACCGCCGCACAGCGGGTTCCCGTCGCGGCCCCGGCGAACCACCGGCCGGTGCGCGAGAGATCACTCATCAGGGAGAGACATGGCGACGATTGACGCATCCCCAGGGCAGCAGATGCCCCTCTCGTCCGTGGCGGAATCGGTCAGGGACTACTACGGACGGGTGCTCGCCTCCTCCGCGGACCTGAAGACCTCGGCCTGCTGCACGGACACGGCACCGCCGCCCCACATCGCCGCGGCTCTCGCACAGGTGCACGACGAGGTCATGGAGCGTTTCTACGGCTGCGGTTCGCCCACCCCACCCGGACTCGACGGGGCCACTGCGCTCGACCTGGGCTGCGGCAGCGGGCGGGACGTCTATGTGCTGTCCCAACTGGTCGGCCCCACCGGCCGGGTGATCGGCGTCGACATGACCGAGGAGCAGCTGGCCGTGGCGCGCCGCCATCAGGACTGGCACGCCGAACGGTTCGGCTACGCCAACACCGGCTTCCGCCATGGCTACATCGAAGACCTGGCCACGGTCGGCATCCCGGACGCCTCCGTGGACGTGGTGGTCTCCAACTGCGTCCTGAACCTGTCGCCGGACAAGCCGCGCGTCTTCTCCGAGATCTTCCGCGTCCTCAAGCCCGGCGGCGAGCTGTACTTCTCCGACATCCTCGCCGACCGCCGCCTGCCCGCCGCACTCCTCGACGATCCCGTCCTCGTCGGGGAGTGCCTCGCCGGCGCCCTGTACACGGAGGACTTCCGCCGGATCCTGGAACGCGCCGGCTGCCCGGACGCCCGCACTGTCACCGCCTCCCCGGTGGAGATCAGCGACCCGGACATCGAGCGGAAGATCGGCTTCGCCACCTTCACCTCCCGCACCGTCCGCGCCTTCAAGCTCCCGCTGGAGGACCGCTGCGAGGACTACGGTCAGGTCGCCGTCTACCGCGGCACCATCGCCGAGCACCCGCACGCTTTCGACCTGGACGACCACCACCGCTTCCACACCGGCAAGCCGATGCTCGTCTGTGGCAACACCGCCGACATGCTCGGCGCCACCCGATACGCGGCCCATTTCACCGTCACCGGCGACAAGAGCCACCACTTCGGCCGGTTCCCCTGCGATCCCGTGGACGGGCCGGCCGCGCCGGCCATGGGCGCACCGCCTGGCTGCTGCTGACCGGCACGCCGGGCCGCCGCGATGCCCGGCCGCCAGGGTTCGTGCGGGATCGGTGTCCTTCAGCGGCGGGGCAGGTCCCGGCCCGGCTGCGTGGTGAGGTGATGAGCGAGGCGCCGTACCCGGGCCGACGCGAGAGACGGAGGCGTCCGCTGGGGATGGTGCCGGAGGGACGCCTTGACCAGCCGCAGCAGTTGCAGACTGCCGCTGCATGCCCAGCAGCAGGCGATGTGGGCGGCCACCCGCACGCGGTGCGCGCCGGTGAGCTGCCCGTCGACGTACGCTTCCACGTCACCGTGCAGCCGCACATGCCGTATCTTCTCCCGGCACTCGGCCCACACTCGCCCCGGCCCGGGAACGCGCTGCCATTTCATACAGCGGAAACCCGTCTCGCCGCACGCGGCATTCCAGCCCCCGCACAAGCTCCTCACCTCGCCGCTGACCACAGTGGCGCCGGGGCCCGGGAAGCAGAAGGGTGGAAGGGGTGGAATGCGGGTCCGGGGAGAAGGGGTTTCCACCCTGTGGAAGACGAAGTGACAGCGCCGCCTGACTCTGCGGACCCTCGGGGTCAGGCGTTCGCCGCCTATGTGCTGCCGGAGGTGGAGGTGCTGTTGCGGGTGGCGATGACCCTGACGTCGCAGCCGGCGGACGCCGAAGACCTCGTGCAGGACACCCTTCTGCGCGCCTACCGGGCCGTGGACCGCTTCGACGGGAAGCATCCGCGCGCGTGGCTGCTGACGATCATGCGGCGGGCCGAGATCAACCGCCACCGCCGCCGCCGTCCGCATCTTCTGGACGACCCGGACACCGATCTGGACCGGCTCAGCACCACGGGCCCCAGCGGGTCGGCGGAAGAGATCGTGGTGGGTGAGGCGTTCGACGAGGTGGTGGACGAGGCCCTGGGCGCGCTGCCGGACAAGCACCGTCAGGTGGTGCAGCTGGTGGACATCGACGGCCTCACCTATGCGGAGGCCGCCCACCTGCTGGACGTGCCCGAGGGCACCGTGATGAGCCGGCTGCACCGGGCGCGCAAACGGATACGGGCGCGGTTGGCCGTGGCAGGACTGGCACCGAGACGAGGTGTGATGTGAAGAGGCGTCCATGGTGGCGGAGTGCAGCGGCCGAGCGCCGAATGAACTGCATGCAGGTTGCCCGCGTGCTGCAGTCCTACCTTGACGGCGAAACCGACGAGGTCACCGCGGGCCGGGTCGCGGCGCACCTGGAGGACTGCCGGCGCTGCGGTCTGGAGGCGTCCGTCTACCAGGAGATCCACAACGCGCTGGCCCGCCGGACGGAGCCCGACAGCGCAGCGGTGGACCGCTTGCGTGCTTTCGGCGCATCGCTTCTGAGCGACCGGCCGACCGGGGACGACGGCGGAGAACACGGGAGGACACCCCCGTGATGCCGGCGTCGTCGGGCCCGTAGGCCCGCGAAGGCTGTTTCATCGGTCTACTCGGCGCCCGTGAGGTCGGGCTGCGGATCATCGCGCTCGGTGGCGAGGTTGCCGAAGCCGTCGGGCATGTTGAAGACCTCGGCCGGGGTGTTGTCCCCCGAGCGTCCCTGGACCGGCGCGTCCCCTTTGCCGCGCTCGTCGTCGTACTGCTGGGAACAGCCGGCGACCAGACCGATGGCCGCGATCACCAGAATCACGCGCTGAAACGCAGGGGACATGCCGTGCATCGTCGATGCTCTCGGACAGGGAACGGGTCGGGTCGAAGCGGGGGCGAGGGGAGCGGGTCGGTGCCGCGGGCGGGGCGGAAGCCGTGGGTGGCGCTGAAGCGCCGCACGGGAGACCTGATGGGGGAGTTCAGCCGAGGGTGGCTTCCGGTGGGATGTGGAGGGTGAAGGGGCAGGAGTCGTAGGGATCCTCGCGCAGATGCATGGCGGCGAGAGTGGTGGGGTCGGAGGCAGTCAGCGCATGGGTGAGCCGGGTGCCGGAGGCCGCGAGGTGCGCACGCAGGAGATCGCCGAAGTGGTCGTCGGAGATGCGAGCGAGCAGTGCCGTGGGGACTCGGAGTCGGCCGAGACCGGCGGCGACGTTGAGGCAGGAGCCGCCCGGGCGCGGCTGGAACGCCGCGGCATCATCGGCCGTGCGGGCCGGGGTGAGGTCCACCAGCGCGTCTCCGGCGACGACGACGGCAGGCTGGTCTGCGGGTTCCGGTCTGGCGCTCATGTGGGGTCCTCGGGGACGGCGGCGGCAAGGTCGAGGGCTGGGTCTGGGCTGTTCGGTGGAGTCCCGTAGCCCCCACCCGGCGCCGCTTGACGATAAGTCCGAAGAGATTTTCTCGCAAGATATGTTAACAAAGGCGCAGTCTCCTGCTAATAATTCGGCCATCGAAACGCGTCCGGCTCCCTGCGGACGCATCCCCGCCCCTGCTCGACCCGCCGCGCCTCAGTCGAGGTCCCGGCGGACCTGCACGAGAGGTCCCCCGTCACATGGCATCGACCAGATATGCCCTCATAGCCGGCGCCGCCGCCACCGCCCTGCTCGCCACCGCCTGCTCCGGAGCCGGAGCCGGCGGGTCCTCGGGCGGAGGGAAGAGCATCAACGTCCTGATGGTCGGCAACCCGCAGATGGAAGACATCGCGAAGCTGACCAAGAGCACGTTCACGAAGGACACCGGTATCAAGGTGAACTTCACGGTCCTTCCCGAGAACGAGCTGCGCGACAAGGTCACCCAGGACATCGCCACCCAGGCCGGCCAGTACGACGTCGCCACCATCGGCGCCTACGAGGTGCCCATCTGGGAGAAGAACGGCTGGCTGCACGACCTGGGCGCCTACGCCGACCAGGACAAGAGCTTCGACAAGGCCGACCTGCTCAAGCCGATGGTCCAGTCGCTCACCGGCTCGGACGGCAAGCTCTACGCCCTGCCCTTCTACGGCGAGTCCTCGATGCTCATGTACAACAAGGACGTCATGAAGGCCAAGGGCGTCACGGTGCCCGAGCATCCGACCTGGCAGCAGATCGCCGACATCGCGGCCAGGGTCGACGGCGCCGAGCCGGGGATGAAGGGCATCTGCCTGCGCGGTCTGGCCGGCTGGGGGGAGCTGGGTGCGCCGCTGACGTCCATGGTCAACACCTTCGGCGGCACCTGGTTCACCAAGGACTGGAAGGCGCAGGTCAACAGCGGCGGCTTCAAGGAGGCCACGAAGTTCTACGTCGACCTGGTCCGCGAGCACGGTGAGGCCGGCGCCCCGCAGGCCGGGTTCACCGAGTGCCTGAACGCGCTGAGCCAGAAGAAGGCCGCCATGTGGTACGACGCGACCAGCGCGGCCGGGTCGCTGGAGGACCCCGCCTCCAGCAAGATCGCCGGCAACGTCGGCTACGCCTACGCACCGACGGTCAAGACGGACAGCAGCGGCTGGCTGTGGGCCTGGTCGTGGGCCATGCCCAAGACCACGAAGAACGCCGACGCCGCCTCGAAGTTCATGCTGTGGGCCTCCAGCAAGAAGTACGAGAACCTCGTCGGCGAGAAGCTCGGCTGGGCGCGTGTCCCGGCCGGCAAGCGGGCCAGCACGTACGAGATCCCGGAGTACAAGAAGGCCGCCGCGTCATTCGGTGACATCACCCTGAAGTCCATCGAGGGAGCCGACCCGGCCGACCCGGGCGTCCAGCCCCGGCCGACCGTGGGCATCCAATACGTGGCCATCCCCGAGTTCCAGGACCTGGGCACCAAGGTGACCCAGGAGATCTCCGCCGCCATCGCCGGCAAGACCAGCGTGGACAAGGCGCTCGACGACGGCCAGAAGCTGGCCGAGGAAGTCGCCAAGAACTACCAGAAGTGACCTTCAGCGCCCGGCCGGCCCGAGAGTCGGCCGGGCGCCGCTTCCCCGCCCCCGGCCTTCACCGGCAGAGGAACCATTCATGACCACGCTCACCGCACCCCCCAAGACAGCATCCCCACCCGTCCCTACCCGGAAGTCCTCGGGCGCGGCGGCCCGGTGGAAGCGCCGCATCCCGCTGCTGCCGGCGCTGATCTTCACCATCGTCGTGACGCAGCTGCCCTTCGTGGCCACGTTGATCATCTCCACGTTCCA
Source organism: Streptomyces sp. NPDC006265 (assembly GCF_040613555.1). Taxonomy (NCBI): domain Bacteria; kingdom Bacillati; phylum Actinomycetota; class Actinomycetes; order Kitasatosporales; family Streptomycetaceae; genus Streptomyces; species Streptomyces sp. NPDC006265. Next base: position 6,963 of record NZ_JBEXSH010000159.1, on the reverse strand, counting down.
GTGGAACATTCTCAAGCCGGGCGAGAGGCACTTCGTCGGTCTGTCCAACTTCTCGTTCGTCTTCACCGACGAGCGGCTGCGCACGGCCGTGCTCAACACGGTCGTGCTCACCGCGTCGGTGGTGATCATCAGTGTGATCCTCGGACTCGGCCTGGCGATGCTCCTCGACCGCCGCTTCGCCGGCCGCGGCCTGGCACGCACGCTGCTCATCGCCCCGTTCCTGGTCATGCCGGTCGCGGCGGCGCTGCTGTGGAAGCACGCCATCTACAACCCCGACTACGGCCTGCTCAACGGCACCCTCAACGCCGTCTACCGGTTGTTCGGTGCGGACAACGGCCCCGCGGTCGACTGGATCTCGTCCTACCCGATGCCCGCGGTCGTGGTGTCGCTGGTGTGGCAGTGGACCCCGTTCATGATGCTGATCCTCCTGGCCGGCCTGCAGGCGCAGCCCGGTGACGTCCTGGAGGCGGCCCGCATGGACGGCGCCTCCGCGCTGCAGACCTTCCGCCACATCACGCTGCCGCACCTGCGCCAGTACATCGAACTGGGTGTCCTGCTCGGCACGATCTACGTCGTGCAGACCTTCGACGCGGTCTTCACCATCACCCAGGGCGGCCCCGGTTCCCGGACCACCAACCTGCCCTACGAGATCTACCTGACCATGTTCCGCAAGTACGAGTACGGCGAGGCAGCCGCCGCGGGTGTCGTCGTCGTCCTCGGTGCGTTCGTCATCGCGACCTTCGCGCTGCGCACCATCGCGTCGCTCTTCCGCGAGGAGGTATCCCGATGACCACCGCTCACGCAGCAGTCGCCGCGCCCGGGGCCAGGTTCGCAAAGCTCTTCCGCCGCAAGGAGGACCGGGGCGGTGAGCCCCGGCTCTCTCCCCTGTGGACCTTCGTCGCCTGGCTCGCCACCCTGGCGTTCTTCGCGCCGGTGGCCTGGATGGTGCTCACCTCCTTCCATCAGGAGGCCGACGCGGCCACCAATCCGCCCACCCCGTTCGCCGCCGTCACCTTCGACCAGTACAAACTCCTGTTCAGCCGGGACATCACCCCCTTCCTCCTCAACTCGGCCATGGCCAGCATCCTTTCCACGATCCTGGTCCTCGCCCTGGCGGTGCCGGCGGCCTACGCGCTGTCCATCAAGCCGGTCGAGAAGTGGACCGACGTGATGTTCTTCTTCCTGTCCACCAAGTTCCTCCCCGCCATCGCGGCCCTGCTGCCGGTGTACCTGATCGTCAAGGACGCCGGGATGCTGGACAACGTGTGGACGCTGGTCATCCTCTACACCGCCATGAACCTGCCGATCGCGGTATGGATGATGCGCTCCTTCCTCGCCGAGGTCCCCAAGGAGATCCTGGAGGCGGCCGAGGTCGACGGCGCGGGCCTGCTCACCGTGCTGTGGCGGGTCGTCGCACCGGTCGCCATGCCCGGACTCGCCGCCACCTCCCTGATCTGCTTCATCTTCAGCTGGAACGAGTTCATGTTCGCCGTGAACCTCACCGCCACGCAGGCGTCCACCGCGCCGGTCTTCCTGGTCGGCTTCATCACCAACGAGGGCCTGTTCCTGGCGAGGCTGTGCGCGGCGGCCACCCTGGTGTCGCTGCCGGTCCTCATCGCCGGATTCGCCGCCCAGGACAAGCTGGTCCGCGGCCTCTCCCTGGGAGCCGTCAAGTGAAGGCAGCCGTCATCACCCAGCCCGGCAGCGTCGAGATCGCCACGGTCGATGACCCCGCTCCCGGCCCGCGCGAGGTCGTCGTCGAGGTCGCGGCCACCGGGCTGTGCGGCACCGATCTGCACATCCTCCATGGGGAGTTCGCCCCGAGGCTGCCCATCATCCCCGGTCACGAGTTCGCCGGGGAGGTCGTGGGCCTCGGCGGCGAGGTCACCGAACTCGCGCTCGGCGACCAGGTCGCCGTGGACCCGTCGCTGTACTGCTTCGAGTGCCACTACTGCCGCCTCGGCCACAACAACCTCTGCGAACGCTGGGCCGCCATCGGCGTCACCCACCCGGGCGCCGCCGCCGAGTACGCCGTGGCGCCCGTCGCCAACTGCGTACGACTGCCCGACCACGTGGACGCCCAGGACGCGGCCCTGATCGAGCCGCTGTCCTGCGCGGTGCGCGGCTACGACGTCCTGCGCAGTCGCCTCGCCTCCCGCGTGCTCGTCTACGGCGCCGGAACCATGGGCCTGATGATGCTCCAGCTCGCCAAAGCCACCGGCGCCGCGAGCGTCGACGTCGTCGACATCAACGCCGAACGCCTGGCCACGGCATGGCAACTGGGTTGCACCGCCGGTTCCGCGTCCGCCGACGAGCTCGACCGGCCGCCCTACGGCTGGGATCTGGTCGTCGACGCCACCGGCAACGCGAAAGCCATCCAGGACGCCCTCGGCCGGGTGGGCAAAGGCGGTACGTACCTGCAGTTCGGGGTCGCCGACTACGCCACCCGGGCCACCATCGAGCCGTACAGGATCTACAACCAGGAGATCACGATCACCGGCTCCATGGCGGTCCTGCACAGCTTCGAACGCGCTGCGGACCTCTTCGCCACCGGTGTCATCGACCCGCGCGTCTTCATCAGTGACCGCCTTCCCCTGGCGGCGTTCCCGGACGCAGTCGCCCGCTTCCAGGCAGGCATCGGCCGCAAGATCCAGATCCAGCCCGGCCTCGCCACCGCGTGAACGCCCGAACCGAACGGAACCCCCACATGACCGAGCAGATCCGCCGCGTTCTCGTCCGCTCCCTCGACGACATCACCCTCGAGGAGGCGCCCGCTCCCGTCCCCGGGGACGACGAACTCCTGGTGCGTACCACCGTCGTCGGCGTGTGCGGCTCCGACACCCATGCGGCGGCCGGCCACCACCCTTTCATCGACCTGCCCTACCGCCCCGGCCACGAGGCGGTCGGTGTAGTCGCCGCGGCAGGGAAGGGAGCCGAGGACTTCGCGCCCGGGGACCGGGTGATCATCGAGCCCAATCTGTACTGCGGCCGGTGCCCCCAGTGCCGCTCCGGCCGCTACAACATCTGTCAGGAGTTGAAGGTGTTCGGCTGCCAGACGCCCGGCGCCATGGCCGACCTGTTCACCATCGCGGCCGACCGCGTCCACCGCGTTCCCGACGGCATGACCGACATCGAGGCCGCCCTCGTCGAGCCCCTGGCCACCCCGGTACACGCCGTGGCGAAGGCCGGTGACCTCACCGGACGCACGGTCGCCGTACTCGGCGCCGGGCCCATCGGTCTGCTCGTCCTCGCCGCCGCCCGGCACGCGGGCGCCGCGAAGATCGCTGTCACCGACCTGTTGCCGGGCAAGAGGGACCGCGCCCTGCGTCTGGGAGCCGACACGGCCCTGCCCGCCGACGCCACCGACCTCGCCGACCAGGCCCATGCGGCGCTCGGCGGACCGGCCGACGTGGTCTTCGACTGCGTGGCGCGTGAACAGTCCATCGCCCAGGCCACCGACCTGGTCACCAAGGGCGGCACGATCATCGTCGTCGGCGTCGGCGCCTCCGGCACCACCCCGGTCCGCCTCGACCTGGTCCAGGACCGGGAGATCCGCATCGAGGGCACGCTGATGTACACCGGCGACGACTACCGCACTGCGGTGTCCCTGATCTCGTCCGGCGCCATCGACACCGCCGAGATCGTCACCGCCACCTACCCGCTGGAGGACGCCGCCAAGGCTTTCGCTGCATCCGTCGACCCCGAGCAGGTCAAGGTACTGGTCGCGGTGGACGGACCGTAGCCCACGGCCACGCAGGCAATGGACGCGGATACGCACGTTGTACGCAGCAGCAGCACGAACGGCGCGAGGCCCGCGAGCCGGACGGACCCCGAGCCGCACGGTCCTGTGTGGGAAAATGCGAGACCGGAGCGAGCGGGAAGGAGGGGCGCCGTGACCGCCCGTACGCGACTGTCACAGGCGGCCGTCGAGGAGCGGCGCCAGGCCGTGCTGCGGTACGTCGCCGACCACGGCGAGACCCGCATCGACGACCTGGCCCGGCACTTCGGGGTCAGCCTGATGACGATGCACCGGGACCTGGACGACCTCACCGGGCGGCATCTGCTGCGCAAGGAGCGCGGGCGGGCCGTCGCGTTCCCCGCCCTCACCATGGAGACGGCCACCCGCTTCCGGGAGAACAGCGCCCTCGCGGCCAAGAACGCGCTGTGCGCGGCCGTCACCGGCCGGATCAGATCGGGCAGCACCGTGCTCATGGAGGACTCGACCACCCTGTTCCCCTTGGTCCCGGCGCTGGCCGAGGTGGATCAGCTGCACGTCGTCACCAACTCGGTCGGCCTCGCACAGCGCCTTGGATCCGCCGCCCCCGCGGTGAACGTCACCCTGCTGGGCGGCCACTACCGCGGCGACTTCAACTCCTGCACCGGCCCCACCGTCACCCGCGCCCTGTCCCACATCCGGGCCGACCTCGCCCTGATGTCCGCCACCGCGGTCCTGGAAGGACGCCTCTTCCACCCCCTGAACGACTACGTCGAGGTGAAGCTGGCCATGCTCGCCTCCGCCGAACAGGCGCTGCTCCTGGTGGACCACTCGAAGTTCGGCAAGACCGCCACGTACGCGTACGGCACCGTGGCCGACTACCACACCGTCATCACCGACACCGCCACCCCCGACACGGAACTCGCGGCCATACGCGACCTCGAAGTTCCCGTCGAGACGGTCGAACCCGAAGAGCCTTCCCTGTGACCCGCACCCTGTTCGAAACACCGAGCGCCTACCGCCCCAGCGACGCCGAGATGGCCGCGCCGGTGCCCCCGGTCCAGGCCGTCCTGTTCGACTTCAGCAACACCCTCTTCCAGATGATCGACCTGGAGACGTGGCTGCGCCGGGTCGGCTCCGCCGCCGGCCGCCTCGCCGTGCTGGACGAGCCCGGCGCGGTGGCCGAAATCTCCGAGCAGTTGCGCGCCGTCTTCCGGCTGGCCTCCGTCGTAGCCCTCCAGGAAGGCCGTGATCTCTCTTCCGCACGGCACCGCCGCGCCATGTGGGGATGGTGGGGGCAGGTGGACTTCCTGCGCGGCACGGAGGAGGCGGCCTACCGGGAACTCACCGCTCCGGACGCCTGGGTTCCCTATCCCGACACCGAACCGGTCCTGCGTGCCCTGCACCAGCGCGGACTGCGCGTCGGCATCGTCAGCGACTTCGCCTGGGACCTGCGCACCCACCTCGCCCACCACGGGCTGGACGCCTTGATCGACACCTGCGTGATCTCCTACGAGCAGGGCCGGGAGAAGCCCGACCCACAACTGTTCCTCAAAGCCTGCGCCGACCTCGGCGCGGACCCCCGCGCCACCCTGATGATCGGCGACAACCCGGTCCGCGACGGCGGCGCGGCCGCCTGCGGTCTGCGCACGTACATCCTGCCGGCGGAACACCGCACGGGAGAGCGCGGCCTGATGGACGTGCAGCGGCTCGTGATCTGACCGTGGTGGTCCACGGGCGTACGGGAATCCGCCCCGACGGATCGTTTGACGCCGTGGATGAAGGCGTGACGTATCTCCTCCTCATGGGGGACCCCGAGCGGTAGGCCGTGCCAGGAACCTGCCTGTCGGGCGGGACCTGGCTTCGGGCAGCCGCGTGGTCGCGGGATGTCAGCGCTCGCACCGCCTGACAGCCCCTTCCAGCCGCCTTCATGGCGGCGGCCCGTCGCGGTCAGCTGACAGGGGAGGAGGCCGGCAGGTCCTGGTCGGCGGCCCAGGAGGCCAGGATGCGGAGCCGTTCGTGGGTGGGGGAGCCGGGCGCGGCGGTCCAGACGGTGAGGTGCTGGTCGGGGTCGGTGTTGGCGGTGAGGGTGTCCCAGTCCAGGACGAGTTCGCCGACGACGGGATGGTTCAGCGTCTTCGTGCCCACGGTTCGGGCGGCGACGTGGTGATCGCCCCACCATTGGGCGAACTGTTTGTCCCGCAGGGACAGTTCACCGACCAGTTCGATCAGGCGGGGGTCCTCGGGATATTTGGCGGCCTCCATGCGCAGTTGGGCGACGGCGATGTGCGCGGAGCTCTCCCAGTCGGCGTACAGGGTGCGCATGGCGGGGTCCGTGAAGATGATCCGCGGGTAGTTGCGGTGCTTTTCCGCGAGGCGGGAGAAGTCGGTGACCAGGGCGGCGGCCAGCGCGTTCCAGGCAAGAATGTCCCCGCGCCTGCCCTGCACGATGGCCGGAGTGGCGGTGAGGTCGTCCAGGACCCGCTGCAACTGTGGCTGGACCTTCTGCCGGCCGCGGCGCCGGGTGCGGCTGGTGGTCTTTCCGGCGAGCTGGAAGAGGTAGCCCCGCTCGTCGTCGTCCAGATGAAGTACCCGGGCGAGGACATCCAGCACGGGCGCCGACGCTTGCATACGGCCCTGTTCCAGACGCGTGTAGTAGTCGGTGCTGATATTGGCCAGCTGGGCGACCTCCTCGCGGCGCAGCCCCTCCACCCGGCGGGGCCTGTCGGTCTCGGGCAGTCCGACCGTGCGCGGGCTCAGCTCGGAGCGGCGCTTCTTGAGGAATTCTCCCAGCTCATTGAGGGGAACGTTGGCGGTCATGCTTCCCAGGATGACACCGATCGCACCTGCGTAAGGGGGGAGAATTTCCTCCCCGGATGTGTTCCTCCCGGGATACTTCTCTCCGCTTTTCGCGCCTGCCCTCGCCTGTGAGGCTCGACCGTGAGCAGTCGTTCCTCACGACGGCTGCGGCTCACCGACGCTTCATCCCGGCCCGGGAGCAGCGCGTCGAGGTGTCCCTCCGGGCCGAGGTCCGGGCTCTGCGTCAGGGCCGGCTGTTGCTGGCGCTCGGCGTCGCGATGCTGACCATGGGCGGCGTCCTGGCGACGTACACCTATGTCACGCCGCTGCTGACCGACCGCGCGGGTGTCCCCGACGAGCGCCGTTCGCCGCCGGTCTTGGCGGGGGGAATGCCGGTCTGAGTCGTCACAGTCCGAGCTCCTTCAGCACCGAAACCACGCGCTTGTCCT
>NZ_JBEXSH010000158.1:0-13206 GCF_040613555.1 Streptomyces sp. NPDC006265 | reverse complement strand
GCCTCCGCGCGAAGTCCACGCCGAGTACGACAAGTTGCGAATCGCCGCGTGAAATCAACGGTCAGAAGCCTGTCCGGGAAACACGAGGCCCCTCAGGCACGGTGGCTGGCCGGCGACGAGGTCTACGGAGGCAAGGAACTGCGGCACGGCGCCCGCGCACTCGGCTTCGGCTATGCCCTGGCCGTCCGCACCGATCACCGTGTGGACACCGCCGGCGGCCGCCTGACCGTCACCGACCTCGCGGCCCGGGTCCCGAAGAAGAGCTGGATGCGCCTGCGCACCGGCCACGGCCTCAAGGGCGACCACCACTACGACTGGGCCATGCCCTCTTTCGCCAGATCGCGGCGCAGTTTCTCCAGGTCAGCTTTTCGCGGGTTACCTACTTTAGGCTCGGAATCAGCCTACAACATCACCTCTCGTGCTCCGGAGTTGCCTCCACGGCGCGTCCTTCATTCAACAAGATACGTCGCCGTACCGTGCCGACAATCACGGCAGTCAGAAAGAAGAGCGACACCAGCAGTCCGGCGAGCATGGGTAGCGTTACAGCAGGCGGATCATTCACCCACTGTGCCGTCAGCACTCGACTGGGATCCAGAGGGTCGTAGACCACAGGTACATGGCTACCTGGAGTCAACCCCTCAGGGCGCATTCCTCCCCAGTCATGTAGCTGCGTTTCGACATCCCCCTCTGGGCCATCGAACTTGACCTTGATATTACCCGGATTGCCGTACTTGTCCTGGGGGGAGGACGTGACCTCGGCCCAGGCGGAAACTCCACGAGACTGCAAGTCGGTCACTAGTGAATGTGACGGAATATAGAAGCCGAGAAAGAGCCCGAACGTCGCTATGAATGCAGCTGACAGTCCGATTATCAAACGTCGTTGCGGCACTTTCCGTCGCCTGTCGGCAATGATATCAAGTGCCTTCCGTCGGTCGGCATTTCGTTTGGCTATATTCGGAGGGAGTGTCCAGTCGCTTCGGGAATGCCTCTTCTTCTTCTTTCCCATAATCCTTGGTTCCTGTCACTCAAAAACCTAGCCAGCTGCCGACCTTTTTGGCGGAGTCACCTATCCCCTTACCGACCTTCTTTGCCGTATCGCTGACGGCGTGACAAACTTTCTGCCCCGTAGGTGTATTCAAGAAGTAGTAGGCGCCGTAACCAATCCCCGCACCCACAAGGATGCCCGCAGCCACACCCCAGCCGACTGGCCCCCCCCATGAGTGCACACCGCCGCCGCACCGGCCCAGGTTCCGGCCATTCCAGCGCCGAGAGACGCGACGTTCGAGACAACGGCGACGTCCGTGCCGTTGCCGTTGACCTTGATGTCGTAAGCGATACCACCGATGGTCAGGAGCGAGCCGACCAGCGGCACCCGCCTACCCACTCTGAATACTTTGCCGAGCCAACCGCCCTTCACAGCAGCCGGAGCCCTGATGTACGGGGTCTTGTCGGCGAACCAGCGGGCGGAGTCACCGAGCGATGCCTCCAACAGGTGAGAGCCCAGTCCGTACTTGGCGAAGATTCTCTCGGCCTGCCGGGACGCGGCTTTCGAAGTCTTGGCATTGATCCACGTCTCCCTTTTAACCGGGCCTGTTCTGCGGGAGACATGGCATTGATGCGTCGCTCGTAGGCCGACCTTCGCAGCCTGTGAGAACTTGCCGGCTTCATCCCAGAGCTGGTCCGCCAGTTCGACTGGACACCGATCACGCCGGCCACGAGACCCGCGTGTACGGTCCAGGTCGCCGTCGGGTCGCCGAGATCCGTGACCGCCTTCTGGCGATGCTTCCAGGCGGTGTCCCCCAGGTCGGGATCGTCGCCCTGCATCAGGTCGCGGTTGAAGATGGCGCCGGGCTCGTCCTCGGGGAGCCTGCTTCACAAAATGCGGCCGGGGTCACCCCGTCCGAGGTTTGATGGCCTCGTAGGGGTGCCCCGGCAGTCTGCATCCGCGCGTTTCGCGTCGGCTCAGGTGGCGCGCTCGATGTTGTCGGCGCTGGTGTTGGCCGACTTGCTGGCGTCGTTCAGCGTGTCGACCCACTTGTCGAACGTCGGCTTGATGTCGTGCCAGTCGTTCCGGAAGCGGTCGGCCTTGGGGCCCTTCCAGTAGCCAGAGCTGTGGCTCGTGGCCGACTCCAGTGCCTTGATGAGGCCCTGGAGGTCCGTGGCCTTCTTGCCGAAGAGCTTGGACAGTTCCCGAAGCTGAGTGAGATCTGCACCGCGATCCATGGCGTTCCTCCCCGTGTCACGTAAGTAGACGGACTATCCGTTTGCAACAAGGGACGCTACCGCACCAGAGGTAGTTGCAGTCCAGGGCCTTCGGAGATGAGGGTTTCGTGTGAACGAGTGGTGTTCACCTGGGTCAGGAGCCCGATGAAGCTCTCCGCAGAGCGCCAGTATGCTGGTGCTCCTGGGACAATGGGGGAGGCTGCTATGGCAAATCCTGACATTCAGGAACTCAACCAGCGGGCCAGCCAGCTGAGGTCGCTGGCCGACCACATCGAGTCTCTTGTTGATGCCGCCAAGAAGCACAGCACCACCGGGATGAAGTCCTGGTCCGGTCCGAACGCGGACGACGTACGCGGCCGGCTCAAGACGTGGCACACGACGTGCGGCACGGTCGCCAAGACGCTCCGCGATGAAGCGCGCCAGTGCTCGCAGGACGCCAAGGATTTGAAGGACGAGAAGAAGCAGTAGGGGCGGACGCTGTCCCTTCTGCAGCGAGAGGAACCCGTACTAGTGCCCTCGTACGACAGCTCCCGGGCCCGCTTCCGGCTGGCCGACCGCCACATCGCAGTTTTCGCGCACCTCTTGGACGGTGAAACGCCGCCTGAGGTGCTATGGGAGTCACTGGTCGAGCTCCAGCGCATCGGTCTGGTCGGTGAGGAGGGGGAACTGGCTCCGGTTCTCCACGAGCCGCTCGGCGCCCTGGCTGACCCGATGGTCATGGTCCAGGTGGAGATCACGGGTGAGCACGGCCCGGTCAACCACGGGGTGATCGTGGGTCAGGAGGCAGTGATCTCCCATGACGGCTGGCCGGGGGAGGAGGAGTCCGAGTACGTCTCGATCGAACCGAACACCCTGGTGTGGGAACTCGCCCGCAAGGTCAACCTGCACCGGACGGAGAAGCCGGAGGGAGGCGCTCCCGAGGTTCGTGTCGAGACGACCATGGGTGCTCTGGACGCCGCGTTCGTCGCCCTGGAAGAGCCCGGCGCCGACGAGGACGTGACTCGCGATCTGGTGCGCAAGGCACTCGTCGAAGCGGACACCGACCTGGAGGGCCCAGCTCTGGGCCAGTTCCTGGACCTGGTCGTCTCCCTGAACGCCACTTGGCGCATGACCACCGCATGGGACGGTGAGCACGAGGGGCAGCGCTCCACGATGATCCGCGCCCTGGCCGCCTGGGACTGCGGCCCCCTCGGCTACTGGATCCGCGAACAGCCCGAAGAACCCATCATGCCGGGGCAGGTCGGGCCGGACAGCGCACTCGTCCTGGTGAAGTCCAACTCCGCCGAAATGTGGGAGAAGATCACCGAATTGCTTCCGGACAAGGAAGAGTTGCTGGTCGCGGACGAGTGAGCCGTGGCGCGAAGTGGAACCCTTGGGTGTAGGCGTGTGTGGCCGGTCAGAACCAGTTCATGGGATTTGCCTTGGACTTGGCGATACTCTTTCCCAAGTCCTTGGCCTTGTCACCGACCCAGCCCGCCGCCTTGCCCGCGCCGTCCTTGATGTCGTCCCAGTGCTGGACGACCTTCGCGCCGCCGTAGATGAGACCCGTTCCGACCGCGAGGCCGATGGTGACCGGGTTCGGAGCGACCATGGCCGCCGTGAGAGAGGCGTTGAAGCCGACCTCGGCAACGTCGGCGACGTAAGCCGCGCCCTTCTTCTTGAAGGCGTCGACAGGGTTGCCTTGCGAAATGACGTTGGCGGCGCTGAAGCCCGTCGACAGGACACCGCCCACGATGCCGGCGCCGCGCAGGAAGCCGGCGGTCTTGGCGGCGGCGCCGAGGCCCGTGCGCAGGGCCCCCGCACCCCGCGCGGCATTGGTGGCCTCAGCCACGGAGTTGGCGAAGCGCTGGCTGTTCGCGGCCTTGGTGAACACCTTGATCAGGCTCGCGTTGCCCGCGCGGGCGACTGCCTGGCCGGAGTGCGTGAAACCGCCGTACATCGTGGCCGCCTGGTCGGAGCCGACCAGGAAGTCGATGACCCCGTTGGCGCGGAGCGTGTTCATCAAGGGCGTGGCGCGCACCCAGTTGTAGCCCTGGCCGATCAAGTCGCCCCGGAGGCCGCTCGTCAGGGGGGTGCGGGAGAGGCTCTGGTAGGTGCTGCTCCGGCCGAAGAGGGAGCCTAGTTGACCGGGAAGCCAACTGCCCGGTGCGCTCAATGAGCGTAGTTTGGGCGCCCACTTGACCATGCCGTTGCCGGCGGACCGAATCAGGCCGTTCTCGGAGCCCCGCAGGACGACCCCGAGCCGTGTCTTCCAGGTACGCAGCGCACCCGCCTTCAGGGAGTTGCCCAGCAGCACCTTGGTGAGTGATGTGCCCTGCATGGTGACCACAGCCGTGGCAGCGGTCACGGATCCCCAGTCGCCGTAGAGGCCGATCACGGAGGCGATGGTCTCTTCGTGCGGCTGGAGCCCGGGTATCTGGGCGATGGCATGAGCCTCCAGCCGTTGGACCCAGTCCGCCAACGACTCGTCCGGCTGCCGCTTGAACTTGTAGGCGTTCGGATCATCGCTGGCCGCCACGGAGTTGGCCAGCACAACGGCGTCCGGGCCGAGGCCCTCGCTCTTGTACTTCTCGATCTCCTTGGGGCTGAACCCGGCCCACATGAGCCCGGCCTGCGGGTCGCCACTTTCCAGCCGGGCGAAGACGGCCCGCTTGCGCAAGTCCGGTGCAGTGTCCTTGACCCAGCCGCGCAGGGGCTTGAGCGTGGTCAACTTGCTTGTCACGCCGAGCCGGGACGCTCTGGTGAATGCTTCATCCACTTTGTCCTGGACCCCGCCGCGTCCGTTGAGCAGCTTCGCGAGCTGGTCCAGATCGTCCGGGTTCACATTCCGCATGCCCACGTTTCAAATCCCCAGAGCGTGTGTTCCGGAACCAGCCGGTCAGGGCTGTGGAGTCGCACACTCACTTTACGGACAGGGGTTCGCACGAGACCGTTGGATCACCGTCTCTTTACCATGTGCAAACGCACTCTTGAGGAAGATCACCGCGTCGGCACCGCATGTTCCGGGGGCGTGCTCACCTCGTACGCAGGAGCGCGTATGCGAAGACCAGACGCCGGTCCAGCCACGCGGCCCGGACCAGGAACCTGAGGTCGCCCTCGGAGGTCAGGACGAGTTCGTCACCGGCTTTCCACTCGAGGACCCGCGGCTTGGCCGGTTGGTCACCGCCTTCCGCACCCATGTCGGCGACGGCCTGGACGACGCCCAGCAGCAACTTGCCGGCACCGCGCTGCACCATTTCCCTGGGGCCGCCCTTCGCCCACTCGGCGCTGCTGACGATCTCGGGGTGCCCTGGCTGGGCGATGCGCCACGTCGGCTTCAAGGCGTGCTTCAGCGGAGCGATGCGCTGGATCGTGCCGATGGCCCCTCCCCGCGCGTCGCGCACCTCGTAGTGGCGCCTGCCCTCGATGTCCTGAGGCTCGTCGAGAGAGCAGAGCAGCCTGGTGCCCTCGGCGTCCTCGTACAAGCGACGAGCGTCCGCATCCGACGGCTGAGGCGGAAAGAAGGCACAGGGGGCGTTGACTCGTTGTCCTGCCAGACCCTGAGGGACCCTGAACGCACGGACGCCGAGCGCGGCACGCTTGCGCTGTCCACCGGCAGGCCGCTCCTCCTCGGTGATGGCGAATTCCCAAGCGTCCTTCCACGGGACGTTGGGGATGGGAGGTTCGTCGACGTGCCTGTTCTTGCCGAACACGGTGTGCCTCTCCGGGTCACTTCGGGGATGGGCTCCGACCATAACCCCAACCGGTGAAGAGGGGCGTGAGGGCGGCCTGGCCGTCAATGCTCAACCCCCGGTACACGGGCTTTCGCGGGGGCCGGACCGCTGCTGTGCGCTACCCGCTCGTCCGGGTGAGGCGTACCGCCTGTTCCGTAAGCCCCGACACCTTGAACAGCACTCCCGCGAATTCGACCGTGTCGCCGATCCTCACGTCTTTGTAGAGGGCCACCGGAACCCCGGCACAGTTCGCGCCGAGGCCGGCCGTACCCGCCGCGGTGTCGACGTACGAAACGGTGAGGGACGGGCCGGTGGGCAGTTGCTTCACGCCGCCGTTGTCGAGGAGGGACAGGGGCTGCCCCTGGGCCGGGAGGCTCTTCGACGCGGCGGCCAGGACGGCGCGGTTGGTGGTGAAGCACAGGGCGTTGTCGGCGGCGCCGCCCGCGAATTCCATGGACTCGGGAGCGGCGGCGAGAGCGGCCTTGTCCTTGGCGTCCTTCGGTTCCAGGACGACACGGTAGGAACAGACCTGCCGCACGGTGTAGGCGTGGCCCGAGATGGTCAACCGGGATCCCGGCTTCACGGTCCACTGCCGCTGTCCCGCCCCGTAACCGGCCCCGTCGCGCAATGTCGCAGTACGCGACGTTCCGTCAGCGCTCGCGGCCGCGTACTGCACGCCTCCACCGCCGGGCAGCCGGAACCCGCCTCCGCGCAGGACGTGTACGCCGTCCGCCGGGGCTTCACCGATGCATTGCGGGCCCTTGTCCTTCGCCGCCGCCTGCGTGGTCGTGGGTGCGGTCGTCGGGTCGTCACCGCCGCCGGTCGACGATCCGCAGGCGGTCAGCGCCCACAAAGCCAGGGTGGCACCCGCGATGCCGTACCTACTTGATGGGCTGAACACCGGTGTCCTCCTTGCAACCGTCGATCACGTGCTCCAGCACGATGCGGGTGCGGTAATCGACTTCCGCCACCCGCCATCTGTCCCCGGTGATCTCCAGAACGTCACCTGGGGTCAACCCGTCGAACTCCCCGACGGGTCGGCCTTCGCAGCCGACCCGGATACGTCCGTGCACGGACGGTTCGGCGAAGACGGTCGCCAGGATCTGATAGGTCCGGCCATCGTGTTCGACGGTGTACGGAATCTGGTGACGAAGTGCCCAGCGACCGTCGAATGCGAAGGGGTACTTCACCTTCTCGCCTTCGGACACACTGCTCACCTCCCGGGCGTCACGGGGCATCGAAGGCCTCCGCTCCGCCGAAGTACTTGTTGAACTGCTCCTGCGACACGGTAATCGGCGGATAGCCGGAGACACCCCAGGGGTTTCCGAGGATGACCTTGCCGTCGTCGGTGAATCCCCGAACGTAGTACGCGTGGTTGGTGTGGTAGGTGTTGCCCCATTCGGCCGGGTGGTTCTTGTCCAGCTCCTCGTCGGCCGGGGTGGAGACGGTGACAACCTTCCCGGAGCCGTAGGCTTCCTTCAGCGACTCCAGGCTCTTGTCCTCGTGTTCGCCGATACCCAGAAAGCCGCCGGTGGTCAGGTCCTCGCCTTCCTTGCCGGTCAGGTACGGAGCGGATTTCTTGGGGTCGTCCCCCTCGATCCCGCCGTATCCACGCTCGTCGTCACCGTCGTCCGAGTAGACCATCGCAAAGGCCTTCTCGTAGTACGCGGGCCAGCTCTCCCCATTGCCGTACGTGCCGATGGGGTTGCCGTTCTGGTCGGACGGCAGGTCGGCCGTCATCGTCACCCAGTGATAGTTGCCCTCTTTGTCCCACACCCGGACGCTGACCGTGCCGTTCGGGTTCTGCTTGATGCCCTCCTGCACGAAGGCGGGGTCCTTCTGAGCCAGGCCCGCCAGCGATGCGACGTACCAGCAGTCGCCGAACTGGCGTTGATTGACGTCATCGGCGGACACCCCGTCCTGGAACAAGGGGTCCGGAGGGGGCGCCCAGTGAATTCCGTTGTTGGTCTGGCCGTTCTGGCTGTTGCCGCCCGCCTCGTACGCGTCGGTGTTCGTGAACGTGGGCTGCACGCCCGGGAAGGCCGCCGTGAACTTGCCCACGTTCTCCGGGCTCACCTTGGACAGCATCAGGCTCAGCGTGTTCCGTCGCCTGCCCTCGGGCAGCCCGTTGTCGTCGAACGGGTTCCAGCCGGAGTCGTCGGTGTCGGTGAGCAGCTGGTTGTAAAAGGCCAGGTCCTTGGGCGAGGCCTTCGTCACGAAGGAGTCCAGTTCGGCAGCGGTCAGTCCGTCGAGCTCGCCGGAGATCTGCTCCAGATCGTCGCGGTTGCCGTTGGTACCGAAGTCCTTGCCCTTCAGCTCATGAAGATGGCGCAGGGCATCGTCGATCTTCTTCGCGGCGGGCGCCTTCTCGTCGAGGAAGAGGCTGCTGTCGCTGACGGGGTACCCCCGATTCTCCAGCTCCTGCAGTCCCTCGATCTGCCGGATGCGGCGCTTCATCGACGACTGCATGTCGCCGAGTTCGCCGCCGAGGGAACCGGGCAGACGCGGGCGACGGAAGAACGACGGCATCGGGACCACATCGCCGACGAGATCCTGGAGGTCGGGGTTGCGGGAGGCATTCTGCCCCGACGGCAGGTTCTGCTGGGCGGTGGTGAGCACGGCGGCCAGCTGCGAGTGGAGCTTTCCTGAGTTCTGAGCGAGGGTGTCCAGGTGGCCGGCGAGAGTCGTCAGTTTGGCGGCGTCGAAGCCTCTGAAGCCCATCAGCTGCCACCCGTTCCGGCCTTGGCCTTGTCTTTCTCCCCGGCTTGCCGTTCCAATTCGTCTGCCTGGCTCTCCCAGCGAGTGGCGTCCCCCAGCAGTGCGGTGCCCATGCTGTTCAGCGTGCGTTGTCGTTGCTGCAGCTTGGCCGTGCATTCATCGGCGAAAGGCCCCTGCCAGATGGCGCCCTCATCGCCGCCGGTTCGGAAGTCAGCGGCGCGCGGGGTGGCCCTCTTCACCGCGTCGTCGAGGTACGGCCCCAGCCTGCGGGCCAGCATCCTGGCCTCCCGCGCGGCATCCCGAAGCCGTTCGGCCCGCTTCTTCAACTCGGCTGCGTCATCGCCCGGTGTGGGCCCCACGGTTGTTCCCTCCCCGTTTACCGCTGGTGCCTGCCGCTTCGCGTACGGGTCCACGGCATCGCTGGGGAAGCATACGGGGGCAGTGTTCGACCATACGAAGGGGTGGGAAATCTCCTCGGACCATCACATGGCCGTCACAATCCGTGCGCCCTGTTGGCCACGTGAGCGCACCTCCTTGTTTTCGGCGACATCCGATATGTCCTATGGCTTGTCGATGGTCGCCGGGTGACTCGTCCCAGGCGCCGCGATTGCCGGTGCACAACAGCGAATTTGATTGTGCTGCTCCGGTCGGTCAGGGTTCAGGAGACAGAGGGGAAGGGGCAGGCGTATGGGTGGACTCGCATTTGAGCTGCAGCGGGCGACGTCCACACGAGGTGCCCGTGGTGACGTTCACCGCTGGGCAGGCGAAGTGGACGGCCTCGGCCGTCTCGAGCTCGCATTCCCGACAGAGCACAGCGACTATCCGTCGGAGCACTGCGAGGTGGCGGTGAGTGGCGAGGGCTTTCCGATGGTCACCTACCTCGGGCTGCGGTACCTGCGGCGGCCGCTCCTGGCGAGAGGTGAACTGCGGGTGGATTGGGACCCCGCGGACCTCTCCCGAAACGTGTGGTGGCCCGGGAAGAAGGTCGGGCTCTTCGCATCAGGGTCAAGGGGCTGACGTGCTGACGTACACGTATGCCGAGCGGGGCGGCACGCGGAGCCATGAGCTGGTCCGCCGGAGTGTCGGCGTACGCATTACGCGTTCGAGTTGGAGGAACCCCAGTACCCTTTCCGGGACGTGGAGGGGTGAGGCGGATGCCCTCGACATCGGCATCGCGCTCGTCCTCGAGGGTGTGTACACACGGAACCTGTCGTTGCCCGGCGCGTTGGTGTCGCTGCCCGGGCGCTTCCTCAATCGATTCAACGACCTCTGACCCGTTCGACTGTTCTCATCAGGGGCCGCGGATCGGGTCGGTGACAAGGCAGAAACGGCCGAGGCCATTTCCAACGGCTGCAAGGAGCTGGCCAGCGCCCTCAATCCGTTCGACTGATGCCGGCCATGGCACATCCGCGCCGAGCGGCGCGTGGGGAAGGAACCATGCAGCAGCACACGTACACGCTCGACCACTGGAGGACCGTTCAGGTCATCGGCTGACCTGGAAGTTCGGGTACCGGGGCACAGCGGGCGAGTTCGGCAGGATCGAGGTGGTCTACCCAGCGAACCGACGCGGCGACCGCCATGTCACTGAGGTCCGGGGTGACACGGTGCCCCTCACCTCGTTCATGGGTTGGGCCTACGGACGAAAGCCCTCGCTCTACATAGCCGAGCTCAGTGTTGGTGAGACCAGAGTCCGGCTCAAGCGCAACCGCTGGGCACAGACCCGAGCAGGGCGGGCGCTGCGGATTCAGGTCGCCGGGCGGGAGTACCGCTACCTCGCGACCAGCGCACGGCACCGCGACCGGGCCCTGGTCCGGAACGGTGTGGAGATCCGGATCCGTCGCCACGGCAGCGGGGCGCGGAAGAAGGCCGCCTTCATCGTTGTGGGCTTGGCCGACGCCACCGACCTCGCCCTGGCCGCCGTGCTGTGCGGCGTCAATACCCGCAACCTCACCCGAGGCGGGGCCGTTCGTGCCTTCTTCGGCAGGTCGCTGCAGTGGCTGGACGTATTCCAGTGACCCCGTGACTCCCTGAGCGATCACGGGCAAACGTTTCCGCTGACTAGGAGCGTGGGTCAGTATCAGGCAACTGGTCGGGTGGCCGTGAGCGGTGGGATCAGTCGCGGTTGTCCGGTCGGTGCCTGTAAGGCCGGGATGGGGTTCTGCCCGTCGGGTGCGGCCTGGTAGGGCCGTGACGGGGCCGGGGCCCGGCTGGTCAGCCGGGCACGGTGGCGAGTCCGGCGGTTCCGACGTGTCGGAAGATCTTGCGGAGGTTGTGGCAGGCGGCCAGCAGGCGCCACTCGCCGCGGGCGCCGTCTTCACCGCGTAGGAGGAGCTGGCGGCCGTTCTGGCAGGTCATGATCTGGCCGAAGACGGTTCGACGATGGCCTTGCGGCGACTGTAGGCGGCCTTGCCGGGCTTGGTCCGCAGCTTGCGGGCCATCCGCTCCTTCAGCGTGGCGTTCGCTGGTATCCGTCCGCGCGGTGCGGGCGGGACCTGCTCGTCGTGTGCCAGGCGTCCGGTGGCCATGAACGTGTCGGTGCCGCAGACCAGTTGACGGTCCCTCGCAGCGTTGAGGTTGGCCTCGGAGCAGTAGCCGGCGTCGACCAGCGCCTGCTTGGGGTGGCGGCCGGTGTTCCGGGCCGACTGGTCGAGCATGGTGGTGTAGTTCAGCGCGTCCGAGGGGTTGCAGGTGACGTCGGCGGCGGTGATGACCTGGTGCTTCTCGTCCACGACGGTCTGGGCGTTGTATGCCTGGATGTAGGCGCCGTCGCTGTTCTTCATGACCCGCGAGTCGCGGTCGGTGAAGTTGGCCTGCGCCTTGGGCTTGGGACGCGCCTTCGCGGCGGCCTTGTCCCCGGCGTCGGTGACGGCCTGCTCGTCGCTGATGCCGCCACGTTCCTGACGGCGGCGTTCCTTGTCCTGGGCGTGGCGGCGTGCCTTGGCGGCGGCCTCGGCCTCGATCTGCGCACGAGCGGCCTGCAGTTTGGCCAGGCGCTTCTCCCGGCGGTCCAGCTCGGCCGGCAGGTCGGTGTCCTTGCCGTCGGTGCCGAACATCTGGTTCTCGGCGTCGTCGGTGGCCTGCGCGTCGGCCAGCAGCGCCTGGGCCTGGGCCTCCAGGGCTGCTGTCTCGGCCTCGATCCGCTCCTCCTTGTCGACCAGGCGGCTGTAGCTCATCGCCTTGTGCCTGGAGGCGTTGGCCTCCAGTTTCGTGCCGTCCAGGGCGACGCGTCCCATCTTGACCATGCCGAGTTTCTGCGCGAGGTGCAGCGACTGGGTGAACAGGTCGGCGAGCGCGTCCAGGTGGCGGCGGCGGAACCGTGAGATCGAGCGGAAGTCCGGAGCCTGGTCGGCGGCCAGGAACCGGAACGCGACGTCGTCGGTGCACTTGCGCTCGATCGCCCGAGAGGAGCGGACGCCGGTGGTGTAGCCGTAGATCAGCAGCCGCAGCATCAGCCGGGGATCGTAGGGCGGGTAGCCGCGCTTGTCGGTGTAGTCCGCCAGCACCGGCGAGAGGTCGAGCACCTCGTCGACCAGGTCGGCGACGAACCGGGCGAGGTGGTCCTCGGGCAGCCAGTCGTCCAGCGACGGAGGCAGCAGCAGGACCTGGTGCGGGTCGAAGGCCCGAAACGTCTTGTCCACCGCCGCCGGACGGCCCCGCAACTGCCTCTTCCCGACCGGCTCGACCTCGAACAGTCCATCCCCACCACGCATACCGTGATCATCTCGCATGAAAGATTGCGAAACGCCAGCGGGTCGCCAGCGGGTCGCCGCCAGGCCTTCGTGCGTGGCAGTGCTCAGGCTTGCTGACGGAAGTCCAGCATGTAGAAGACCTTGTCGTAGCGGCGTTCTCCGACGGCGACGAAGCCGGGCAGACGGCCGTATTCGGTGAAGCCCAGCGACCGGTAGAGGTGCAGGGCACGGGTGTTGTCGCCACGGGCGTCCAGGGTGAGGACCTCGATACCCGCCTCCCGGGCGTCAGCGATCAAGGCAGCGGTCAGCGCCCGGCCGACACCACGACCATGGGCAGCAGCATCTACCGCGATCTTCTCCAGATCGGCGTGTGGCCGATGGGTCGGTCGGCCGTAGCGGAGCCAGTACCCCAACCCGACAAGCCGACGGTCGAGGTAAGCGACACGCAGGGCCGCATCCCCGGCCTGCACCGCAGAGACGACGTGGCCGAGAAGTTCCGCCACCTCATCCCGCGAGGGTGGTTCGATCCAGCCCAGCGCAGCACCTCCACTGACCAGGTCCGACAGGATCTGGTGGGCCGACTCCGCAAACCGGGCCTCCAGCTCCGGATCGGAAGTCAGCTCCATGGCGTCAAGGATGGCGGGCTCAGTGGTCACACCGCTGGTCATGGCCGGATTCATGACCGGCAGCCTAGCCAGCCCAAGGCCCAGCCGAGACCCCTCTCGCTCCAGCCTCGGCTGCAGCCAAGCCGTTACTGACCCACGCTCCTAGCCTCGCGCTTTCACGCGGCAGGGCGTCCGGTAGGTGATCAGAAACGCGGAGAGTGCTCCTGACCTGCAACGATGGGACTTGTCTAGGGTCCA
>NZ_JBEXSH010000157.1:0-13324 GCF_040613555.1 Streptomyces sp. NPDC006265 | reverse complement strand
CAGGCAACGTTTGCCCGTTGAGGAGCGGCGTTTGGTGCGTGCTCTCGGCGTGCCGGCCGGAAGCCCTCGTACGGGACGTAGGTGGGGTTTCGGCCGGTGCGGCGAGTGGGGGTGCCCCCTGCTCGAGCGGAGTCGAGAGCGTGGGGGAGCGTGCCGGGCGTCGTGGCGGGGCGAACGTTGCCTGCCGCGGCACTAGCGAACGTGACCGAGATCGTCGACGCGCTCGGCGACGCACTCGGCACGGGGCGGACAGGCTGAGACACCGGGTGTCTCACGCCCCGAGTTTCGACACCATGGTGTTCAAAGTGGCGGCCAGGGCGTCGAGTTCCCGTTCCGATCGGCTGCCCGGCGTCGCCTGGCGGGTGAGTTCCTCGCCGGAGACGACCTCAAGGGCACCGGCGTAACGGTCGGACCCGAGTTCGCCGACGGGCACCACTTGGGCCCGGCCCTCCAGAACGACGAGGGTCCGCCCGGCGTCACGGGCTTCGAGCAACTCCCGCACATGCTCCCGCGTGACCGGCCCGGGCCCTTCGTCACCCTGTGTGGCCTGCGCGGACTCCTTGACACCGGCAAGAGGGTCGCCCTGCGCCGTTCCCGTTCCGCTCTGCGACGGGTAGCCTTCGGCAGCACTCGCCGTGCCCGGCAGGACCCGCTCCCGTGCCTGGCTCTCCCCACCGGAATGAGCCCCCGGCTCCTCGTCGCTCCGCGCCCGGGCATACCTGTCCGGCTCTTCCGCGGAAGGTGTCTGCTCGCTCATCGGTTCATCTCCTCACATTCGTCGGAAGGCAGTGACAACGCCACCTCGCCCAGGTGCGCGTGCGGCCCTCCGGAAGGCGCGTGCGCAAGGCTCCAGGAGTACCCGGACCCCGCGGCCCCATCCGTCGGCGGGTCGTCAAGGGCGAGAGGAGCGGGTGAATGAGTACAGTCGGGCCCAAGACGGCGCCTGCGTTGGCGGGAGCCCTGGCAGGAGTCTTTGGCACGATGCCGGCCGCCGTGGCCGCCGACACCACCCGGGGCGTACGGGCGGACATTCGCGCCGATGTGATCAGGACGGGGCGGTCGACGTCACCGGGGATTTCCGATGTCGCGGGCAAGGCGGCGTGGAACAGCGGGCGAGGTGCGATCTTCCTGCCCAACCTCGGTGACACGCATCGGCGTTGCAAGACCAGGACGCCGGACGGCGCGGGCTGTCCCGTGCCCGGCTCCAGGCCGGGACCGGGCCTGGCCGCCCAGCTCGACTGTCCCGCAACCTCGCCCGGGAAGCGGTCAAGGCACTGGCCGAGCGCGGGTCCTGGAGGTCCGGCGGGGCGACGGCACCTATGTGACCAGCCTGTGGCCGAGCCTGCTCCTGGAGGGACTCGGGGGTGCGGTGGAGCTGCTCCAAGGTGACCCGGTCGCCCTTCAGGACCTCATGGAAGTACGGCGGCTCCTCGAACCGATTGACTGCGGCCCTGCGGCCACCCGGATTCCGACGCCCATCTGGCCGAAGTGAAACGGCACTTGGAGGCCATGCCTGAGGCCCGCGACGACGTGGAGCAGCTCAACGTCCATGACGCCGCCTTCCACCGCGCCGTCGTCTCGGCCAGGGGCAACGAGACCCTCCTCACTCTCCTGGAAGGGATCTCCGGCCGCACCGTGGCCGAGCACGAAGCGATCTTCAACGCGCTGTCCACCCGGGATGCCGCCCTCAGCCAGGCCGCCGCACTGCTGCACGTGAGCAATACCGAGCGGTCGCTGAGGGAGCACCTGCGCTCGGTCGCGCCTCTCCCCGTCCGTACGACAGAGCGGAAGTGATGGGCGTGCGCTGCCTGCTCACTGGGTGTAGAAGGTGGCGTCGGCCCGGTCGGTCGTCGTACTGAGAGCCTGGACGTACAGCAGGTAGTTGTAGTGGCGGATGTAGCGGCCCGGGAGGTTGTACGACTCGTACGAGACCCCGGCGGAGTCCGCGAGGCCGGCCCGGGCGGTGAAGGAGGCGTCACCGGCGAACAGCGCCGTCCCGTCGTTCTTCTCGACCCACACCTCGTTGTTCTTGTGGCGCAGGAAGTAGCCGGGGAAGTTCGCCGACTCCAGGGAGACGGTGCCGCTGCCGGCGAGACCGGTGACCACACGGAACTGCGAGTCCGCCAGAGGCGAGACGTTCGCCTCGATCTTGGCGCGGTACTCCCAGTGCCGGATGAACCGGTCGGGGAAGTTGTACGAGGAGAGCCGGATCGGGGTGAGGCCGTCGGCGACCGGGATGCCGAAGTCAGGTGTGCCGTCGGCCTTCCAGTAGATCTTCTGGACGCGGGTGCGGCGGTTGGGGTCGTTGAGCGGGGAACCGCTGATGTCCTTGTAACTGCGGTCGTGGTAGACGAGGATGTCCGACTTGCCGTCCTCGGAGACCGTGAACTGGTTGTGCCCGGGACCGTACTGGCTGGTGGCGGCGAAGCTGGCGAAGACCGGGCCGGCGCTCTTGGCCCACGACGAGGCGCTGAGCAGGTCGGCCGAGGCGGACGCGGTCAGCATGCCCATGCAGTAGTTGGCGTCGGTGGCACTGGCCGAGAAGGTCATGAAGACCTTGCCGCCCCGCTGGATCACGGCCGGGCCCTCGTTGACCGTCTCCCCTCCGGCGGTCTCCCACGAGGCGGTCGGCCGGCTGATCATGACCGGTGTGCCAGTGATGGTCCACGGGCTGGACATCCGCGCCACGTAGATGTTGGTGCCGCGGCCGACGGCCG
Source organism: Streptomyces sp. NPDC006265 (assembly GCF_040613555.1). NCBI lineage: Bacteria > Bacillati > Actinomycetota > Actinomycetes > Kitasatosporales > Streptomycetaceae > Streptomyces > Streptomyces sp. NPDC006265. Next base: position 10,607 of record NZ_JBEXSH010000157.1, on the reverse strand, counting down.
GGTCGCTCTGCGCCCAGGCGAGGTAGCGGGTGCCGTTGACGACGAAGGTCGTCGCGTCCAGGGAGAAAGTGTCCAGCGGCAGGGCGATACGGCCCTTCTCCGTCCAGGTGCCGGTGATCGGGTTCGCGTCCGTGCACTCCAGGACGTAGGGCCGGATCCGCCAGATGTCGTTGGCGGCGCCGGCGGCGAAGTAGATGTACCACTTGCCGTCGATGAAGTGGATCTCCGGTGCCCAGATGTGGGCGCCCATCTCACCGGTGGTGTGCTTGGTCCAGATGGTCGTCTCGGCGGCCGAGGTGAGCCCCTGGATCGTGGTGGCGCGGCGGAGCACGATGCGGTCGTACGCCGGGACGGTGGCGGTGAAGTAGTAGAAGCCGTCGGTGTGCTTGAAGATGTGCGGGTCGGCCCGCTGCTCGGCGATGGTGTTCGTGTACGTCACACCGGGGGAGGTGGGCACGGCGGCGTGGGCGGTACCGGTCGAGACGCCGGTGACGGTGGCGGCGGCCGAGCCGGCGATCATGCCGAGGACCGTTCGACGGGTGAGCGCAGGTCTCACGGAGTACTCCCTCTGTGCTGGTGGTGGTGCTGGTGCTGGTGGTGGTGCGGCAGACGCCTCTTCACGTCGGGTCGACATATCGAACATCGTTCGTAAGGTCGGCCAGAAGGTAAGTTCTGCAGCTCTCTCCGTCAACACTTGTCACACAAGTATCCGAAGCGTCTTCCCGCAGTCGAGAAGTGAGGCTCGCGCTGCTCCGTATCGGATGTGTTGACGCGCCCGGTTTGTCCCCGGCCCACTGGTGGCACCTGCGGAACGACAGAGATGTCGTGAGCGGCTCAGCCCGGAGGCGCTCACGGGTTCGGTCCCTCGTCGGCTCCAGGGAGACCCGTGTCTCTACCTCACCGTGGGCAGCGCCCGAGGGCGACCACTTGGAGCAACGCCCGTTCGACGGCGCCGACCACCAGATGGTTACCGTCTCCTGACGCCGCTGAACGAGACAGCCACTCGGCAGTACATCACTGGAAATGGGGGATGCCGGCGCTCTCGCGGAGGCGCCGGCCTCCCTGTCGGTGCGGGTCAGTTCGTCACGCGGAAGGTTGCGTCGCTGCGTCCTGTCGCGGTGGTGATCGGGTCGAGCCGCAGTTCGTAGGCGTAGTGGCGGATATAACGGTCGGGGTGGTTGTACGACTGGAAGGACGACCAGCTCGCGTCGGCGAGCCCCGCGACCTGCCGGAAGGTGGCGTCCGCGGCGAACTGGGCGGTGCCGTCGTTGCGGACCAGTTGGAAGTCGTATCCGGAGTGCCGCAGGAAGTAGCCGCGGTAGTTCACTGATTCGAAGGAGACGGTGCCGGAGCCCGCCAGGCCGGGCCGCAGCCGGAACTTGGCGTCGTCGCCAGTGACGTTCTGGTCGATGCGTACGTCGAAGTTGGCGTGCCGCACGTACCGGTCCTGGAAGTTGTACGACTGGAGCCGCTGGGCGGGGATGTCGCTCCAGCGTGCGAGCACACGGGACTCCTCGGCGGCTGTGAGGTTCAGGATCGAGCCGTGGCGCTTCTTCGTGACGCCCATGGAGTAGGTTCCCGACGCCGGAATCCGGTAGGTGCCGGGGGCGGAGGGGTTGGTCGTCGTGACCGGCATGTACCCGCGTCCGGAGGAGTACTGGTCGAGGTAGAGCGCCCACTCGTTGCGGTCGCGGAACTTCATCCACATCGGGCCCTCGACCTGGGCACCGGTCAGGCCGATGCCGGAGAGGTTGCCGAGACTGGTCCAGGTTCCGAGGATCGAGTTGCTGCCTTCGAGGGTGATCTGCCCGTCGCCGGAGGCCCGCACGTAGCGGTAGTTGCCGACGCCGGAGGGCATCTCGACAATCTGGGTGTCGATGATTTCCTGCATGCCGGGGCGGTCGATGTAGAGCTGCGGGGTGGTGATGGAACGGAAGTCTCCGGTGTGGGCGTAGTAGATGCGGTGCTTCTTTACGCCGTCGACCGGCTTGTTCGTCGCCCAGTACAGGACGTAGTCGTTGGAGGCCGGGTCCCAGATCGCTTCCGGCGCCCAGGCGTTGCGTCCGTCGGGGATCGCGCCGGCGACGTTGAGCAGCCACGGTTCCGACCAGTTGATCAGATCCGTCGACTCCCACACCACGAGGTTGCGGCTGCCGTTGTACACGGCGGCCTCCCAGTTCTGCCCGCAGCCGATGCACAGGTCGGTTGCGATGATCCAGTACTTGTCACCGTTCGGGGATCTCACCAGTGCGGGGTCGCGCACCCCCTTCGTGCCGACCGTGGAGCGAAGGGCAATTCCGCCGCCGTTGAGCTCCGTCCAGTTCTGGCCGTCCGTGCTGTACGAGAAGTAGATCTGCTGACCGTCCGACCCCTCCCCGATGAAGTGCGTCATCAGGTAGCCCGGGTCGGCGGCGGCCGCCCGGTCCGGTGTGATCAAGGCTTGGCCTGTGAAGAGAAGGCACGCGGCGAGCAGCATCGCCGACAGCCGGGCGCGAAGCGCGGACATGTATGTCTCCTGTCGTTCTGCAAAGGGCCACCACCGGGCGCGCGGAAGGGGCCGACTGGTTCCGGGTGACGCATGTCTCCCGTGTGCGGTGTGCTTCGCAGTGGTGACGGCATGTCACCTGAGTGGGGCGGTCGGGGCGCGGGGGCCGACCGAGCGGTTGTCGACGCGAGCGGGGTCTCGGTCTCCACTGCCGGGGAGGTGGAGCCTCCGTATCCGGCTCCCTGTCCACCGAGGTGAGTTGTCCGGACGGTCAAGCCGGCCCTGGGCTCCACCAGGCTGCCCGGCGACGGCACCGTCTACCGACTTTCACCAACACCGGCGATGGCTACTGCAAGTCAAGGGTGTGGGCAGCGGCAAGCTGCTGGAGGTCGCAGTAGACCGTGGAGATGCCCGCTTCCTCCACTGTCTGCCGTTCACGTTCGAGGTCCGGCCTCCCGGTGCAGGAGGGGCGGTCCCCGCAGCTTGGTCCGCTGTCGTGGGACTGCCCTCTTCCCGGCCGGACGTCTGCCTGTTACGGGAGCGTGGTCCACTTCTGGTTGTTCTGGCCGTTGCAGGGCCACAGGATGACCGGGGTCCCGTTGGCGGTCCCGGCCCCGTTGACGTCGAGGCACAGTCCGGCATCGACGTTGCGGATCGAACCGTCGGAACCGACGGTCCACTTCTGGTTGTTCTGGCCGTTGCAGGGCCGGATGACGACCGGCGTGCCGTTGGTGGTGCCCTGGTTGGAGGCGTCCAGGCACTTGTCGCCGTAGACGCGGATCTCGCCGCCGGCCCAGGTGGTCCACAGCTGGTTGGCGGCCGTGTGGCAGTCCCAGATCAGCGTCTTGGTCCCGGCCGCCGTGGCTGCACCGTCCACGTCCAGGCAGCGGCCGGACCCGGTACCGCGCAGGCGTGCGGTGGTGGAGGCCAGGGGGCTGCCACCGGTCACCTTGAACACGGCGACACCGTGCGCGGGGATGCTGGCCGAGATCTGCCCGGAGGTGGTCGACGTGCCGCCGGTCCACAGATCGGTGAGGGTGAACGAGCCACCGGACAGGCCGACTTGTGCGGCCGTGGTGGTGACGGTCGCGGTGTTGCCGCCTCGGTTGAACAGGCCGACCGCGACGGAGCCGTCGGACAGGGGCTTGGCGAAGACCTCGGTGTCGCCGTCGTCGCGGACTCGGCGTCCGCCCGCGCCCAGCGAGTCCTGGTTGACCGCGAGCAGGCGCGGGTTGCGCAGGATGGCGCTCACGTCGGCGGACATGGTGCGGATGTCGTTGCCGGCCATGAGCGGGGCACTCATGAGTGCCCACAGGGCGAAGTGGGAGCGGGACTCGGTCAGGGACAGGCCGGGGCGGCCGACGACCAGCATGTCGGGGTCGTTCCAGTGTCCGGGACCCGACTGCGCCGCGAGCGGGGCGGTGACGTCGAGGACGTTGCCGACGCCCATCGGGTAGCTGTTGGTGTTGTTGTTCTGCCAGATGTCGAGCAGGTCCTCCGTCGTCCGCCACAGGTCGGCGACCTCGCCCCAGTTGTACTTGTCGCCGGTTGGAGAGTGGAAGCTGTTGGGATTGATGCTGTAGACGATCGGGCGGCCGGTGGCGCGCAGGGCGTCACGCATGATGGTGAACTGTGCGATCTGCTCGCTGAGGGTGCCGCTGCCGGAGCACCAGTCGTACTTGAGGTAGTCCACGCCCCAGGAGGCGAACGTGGTGGCGTCCTGGGCCTCGTGGCCCTTGCTGCCCGTGGAGCCGGGGTAGGTGCCCACGCCCTGGGCGCACGTTTTCTCGTTGGGGGCCTGGTAGATGCCGAACTTCAGGCCCTTGCTGTGGATGTAGTCACCGAGCGCCTTCATGCCGCTGGGGAACTTGGTGGGGTTGGCCCGCAGGTTGCCGGACGCGTCACGCTGCGGGTCGAACCAGCAGTCGTCGACCACCACGTACCGGTATCCGGCGTCCCGCATGCCCGAGGACACCATCGCGTCGGCGGCCTCGCGGACCTGCGCCTCGGTGATCCCGCACCCGAAGCTGTTCCAGCTGTTCCACCCCAGCGGAGGGATGAGCGCGGGGCTGCCCGGTGCGGCCTCGGCGGTCGTACCGACGGAGGCGGTGATGGTGGCGGTGAGCGTCAGTGCGGTGGCCGTGAGCAGACGCAGCAGTCGTCTGTGTATGGGAACCATGGGAGGTCCTTCCGGGGAGGCAAAGCGGAAGCTGCTTTGCCTCCCTCAAGGGACAAGGTCACGAGTGTGGGTTCATGTGCGCGCGGGTCAGCGCTGAAGGGTGAGCAGGCCCGGCCGGTACGGCAGCTTCAGGTAGTCGGTGCCGTTCGAGTTGGGGTCCCTGCCCTGGTAGAGGAACTGCAGGTTGCAGGGGTCGATGGTCATGGTCTGGTCGGGGTTGTTGCGGACCAGGTCACCGTGGCTGATGTCGTTGGTCCAGGTGGCACCGCTGTTGGCCTTGCCCGCGAAGGGGCTGCTCTCGCTGCCGGCCTGGAGGGTCCACGGACCGTTCAGGCTGGAGGCGGTGAAGGAGCGGAAGTAGCGGCCTCCCGAGCCCTTCGCCTCAACGATCATGAGGTACTGGTTCTGGCCCTGGACCTTGTAGACCTCCGGCGCCTCGAACAGTTTGTCCTCCGTGTCGCTCATGACCGTCGTGTACGACGAGCCGAAGCTGCTCGGGAAGTTCCCGATCGGCATGGTCGACTTGAAGATGCTGCCCTTGTCGTTGGCGAAGAACAGGTACATGTTCTGGTCGTCTGCGATCATGGTCGGGTCGATCGGGCCGCCGACGGGGACGCTGCCGGTGAACAGCTCCTGCGGCGCGGACCAGCCGTTGGGGTTGGTGGGGTCGCTGGACGTGCGGTAGGTGAAGGGCCAGGCGGTGCCCCACCCGTTCGAGACCAGCACCCATATCTTCTTGGGCGCGAAGTAGAAGAGTTTGGGTGCCACCGCGGACCCGCTGATCCCGCTCTGGCCGGCCGAGGCCATGTCCGACCAGTTCGTGAAGGGCCGGAACGTCATCGCGCCCCACGACGATCCGTCAGAGCTGGTCGCGTAGACCAGGTGCTGGCCGTTGTACGTCACGGTGGTGAAGTCCTTGAGCGCCACCCAGCCGTTCGACGGCTGCGCCAGCGGACCGGTCGACGTCCAGCGGTATGCCGACGGAAGGGAACACGAGTTGGGCGTCCCGGACAGACCGGTCCACTTCTGGTTGCTGCCGCCGCTGCAGTTCCAGAGCTGCACCGCCGTGCCGTTGGCGGTACCGCCGCCGCTGACGTCCAGACAAAGCCCGGACTCCACGGCGACGATCGTGCCGTCGGCGTTCACCCGCCACTGCTGGTTCGTACCGCCGTTGCAGGACCAGATCACCGGCCGGGTACCGGCTGTGGTCGCGTGGCCCGGTACGTCCAGGCACTTGTTGCCGTACACGGTCAGCTGGTTGCTGTCCGTCAGCGTCCACCGCTGGTTGGTCCCGCCGTGGCAGTCCCAGATCTGCACGTTCGTGCCGTCGGTCTGGTTGGCGCCCGGCACATCGAGGCACCGGCCGGAACCGACGCCGCGCACGGTGCTCGTGGTGGCCGCCTGGGCGGGGTCGGCGACGAGTGTCGCCGCCGAAGCGAGCAGGGTCGCGAGCACCACAGACACGTGCCTGCGGCTGAAACTACGTCTGCGCAATGCGGGCCTCATTCCTTGAGTGAGCGTTTGCGGTTCTGCCCCGTCAGAGGCTGTCCGGACTGTCGAGGTGCTGCGCCGCGACCTCCTTTGTTCTCGATATCGAACGAGGGTCGAGAGGTCGAGCGCGGTGGAGGATGAAGACCGATCAGGAGGTGCTTCCTCGGCGGCCTAATTCCTCACGAGGCGCCATCGGTTGTCAGCGGTGCCGTCGTCCGAATCCTGGACCGCGAACGCGCCGGCAGCGGTGGAGTTGTTCGCGATGGCGAGCAACTTGCCGCTGTGCTCGTTGCGGATCTTGTAGGTCCCGTCTCCCTGGTCGAGCAGGGTCCAGCGGTGGTCTGCGGTGCCGTTGTCCGACCACTGCAGGACGGTCGCGCCGTCTGCCGTGGACATGTTCAAAACGCCGAGCACCTTGCCGCTGTGGGCGTTGCGGAAGCGGACCGTGTTTCCGTCGGCGATCATTTGCCAGTCGTGGTCGGCGGTGCCCGAGTCGTTCCACTGCAGAGCGCGGCCACCGTCGGCCGTGGACATGTTCTGGATGCCCAGCACCAGACCGCTGCCCACGTTGGCGAGCCGGACGGTGCCGCTGGTGTTCCAGTAGACGGTGTAGTTGTGGCCGTGCGCGTCGTGGAACGGGCCCAGGTTGACGGTGGAGCCGTTGGCGGTCGCGGTGAAGGCGAGCGAACTGCTGCTGGTCCGTGTGATCGAGGACGTGTTCAACGACGGGAGGGAACTGAGCCCGGAGTCACCGTAGTTGCCGGACAGGACCACGGGGCCGTAGGTGATCGCGGCGACGTTCGGGGTGTCGTTGGCCGCTCGCATGATGACCCGCATGGGCAGACGGACGGTGACCGTGTCGCCGGAGGTCCAGGAGCGGGTCAGGGTGGCGTAGCTGCCGGGGGTGGCGGTGATGTTCTGCCGCGTGCCGTTGACGCCGATCGTGGCCCCGGCGGTCCAGCTCGGGATGCGGATGCGCATCGCCCACGTGCCGCTGACGTTGCCGGTGACCTGCAGGGTCGTGGTGTCGCCGACGGGGTACGTCGTGGTCTGGGTGACCGTGATTCCGCGCTCCGACCAGTTGAGCACCGAGGGCACGAACAGGTTCACGATCAGCGTGTTGTCACTGCGGAAGTAGATGGAGTCCATCAGCCTGGTGTGCATCTCCAGGCCTGTGCCCTGGCAGCACCAGAAGGTGCCGTAGTCGGTGCTCCAGGTGCCGCCGCCCCACGCCGGACCCACACCGCGGCGGCCGCCCGGATTGAGGGGGGTGAAGTAGGTGACGTGGCCGTGGTCGTCGGCCGGGTTCTGCTGGCCGATCATCTGGTTGAGCCACGCCTGCTCGTAGTAGTCGAACAGCGCTACCCGGTTCGGGTCCAGCGCGAACAGCTCCCGGGTGAGGGTGAGCATGTTGAAGGTGTTGCAGCTTTCGCACGTGTCCTTGTTCAGGTAGCCGGCGATGGCGTTCGGGGCGCGGAAGTGCTCCGCCTGGCTGTTGCCGCCGATGGCGTAGGTGTGCGCGTTGACGGTGAAGTTCCAGGCGTTGGTGGCGATGTCCCGGTAGCGGGTGGTGCCGGTGGCCTTGTACTCCCGGGCGGCCCCGATCCACTTGGGCACCTGGGTGTTGGCGTGCAGTCCGCTGAGCTGGTCCTGGTTGGACGCCAGGGGGTCGAACACCGCGGCGTGGTCGAACCGCCGGGCGACGGTGAGCCACCGCGCGTCGCCTGTCTGCTGGTAGAGGTCGGTCAGCACGGTGTTCATGCCGCCGAACTCGGTCTGCAGCATGGCCTGCATCTGCTGGCTGCTCAGCCGGCCGGTGCGCCAGTCGACCCATCCGGCCAGGGCGAGCAGCACGTCACGGGCCTGTGTGCTGCCGATGTGGCGCCATACGTCCAGCAGGCCGGCGAGGGTCTTGTGGATGGTGTAGTACGGCACATTGCCGTTGCTCAGGGTCCGCTGTTCGAGAGCGGTGAAGTCGGACTCGGGGTAGCCGGAGAGGTACCCGGCGTTGAAACCAGCGGCGCTGTTGTTGGCCTGGCACTTGGCCAACTCGGCGACCATGTGGGTTGCCTTGTCCCGGCAGGTGGTGTCCCCCGTCACGGCGTACAGCTGTGCCCAGGCCGTGAGGAAGTGCCCTTGGACGTGGGTGCGGAAGGGGAAGTTCGGTGCGTCCCAGCCGCCGGTGGCGGCGGCGCCGTTGGTGGAGAGCCGGTGGTTGGCGCGGAAGTTGTACAGCAGCCGGTCGACATCGACGAACCGCAGATAGTTCTGCGTTCGGTTCTGGTTGTCCAGCCACCTGCTTGCGGTGAGCCGGACCTGGCCGAGTTCGAAGGGGTGCGCCAAGACCCCTGTGTCGGCCCTTGCGGGAGGAACGGCCGCCTGCGCGGGAGATGCGCCCATGAAGGATCCCGTGGCAGATGCGGCGACCGTGGCGCCGGCTACTTGCAGCAGGCGCCGTCTGCTGACGAAGGAAGACATCATGCACCTTTCGATGACGAGAGCGATTGCTTGGTCGTTGACGCCCGGCGAGACTTCCCCCTCCATCCCTCAGAGTCCCTGGCCGGTGACGCGATGGAAGGTCCATCCCGGTTGGAACTGCCGACGTCGCGGTACGGATCAGCGCGACACCGTCGGTCGTACTGCTTCCTTTGACGTCGAGCACCGTGCCGCTGTTGCGGTTGACCAGGACGAACTCGCCCCGGTCTGCGGGCGCAGCTGCCACTGCCGGCTCGTCCGGCCGCCGGCGGTCATCTGCACGACCGCCGCGCCGTCCGCCGTGTCGCGGCACTCGATGGGTGAGGGCGTTCCCCACCTCGGTCAGGTTGTCGGCCACCAGCGGGTCACGCCTTCAAGCGCAGGTAGCCGGGGCGTTCGGTCAACGACCAGTGGTCCGCGCGCGGCTGGCCGTTCCCCTCTCACTGTGGCCCCAGGAGTGATTTATGAGAACCGTCCCTTTTCGTAAGTCATTGCGTGGACGGGCGGTTTTCCCACGCGAAACACCGCCTGGATCTTGAGGGCGTCGAAGTCCGGTGTTCAGGAGGTGGGTTGGGGAAGGGCTCGCGCTTGGAAAGCGCGCGGTTCGGGGCATGGGGGGTGGGTTCCTTCCGGAGGCGGGACCGCTCCCGCATCGCGAATGGCCGATATTCCGAACATGGGTCGAAGTGCCGGACAGGGTCGGCGCCGAACGTAAAGGGTTTCCCGTAGAGGAGTCAACGTGTGTGACAGTGCGGCTTCTTCGACTATCCGGTAGGGGCGAATGCATCGAACGGTACTCGTCGGAAACGTTGACGGAACCACGGCCCGAACCTATCTTCTGCTCGAAGTTCCGCATGCTGTTCGTCAAGTCGAACAATTGCATCTCTCGTCCCGGCGATCGACTCAGCGGACTGGCCGAGCCCGGAGGAAGGGTTGAACAGAACCGTAAGAAATCTGCTCGCCCTGCTGGGCCCGCTGCTGCTGGTCCTGCTGGGCGGTGCCGTCTTCGTGGACACCGCTTCCACCGTCACCCCGCCGGCCGGGCAGGCCGCGCGGTACACGATGACCGCGTTCACCAGCAGCAGCGAGTCGAACCTGTACGTCTACGACTCGCCGGACGCCACCGGACTCAGCCTGCAGAAAGGCCCGCCTGCACCCCGCTGTCCGCGCTGATCCGGGACCTCAGCATCTTCAAGCACACCGACGGCTACTCCTACCTCACTCACACCACCAACTGGACGGGGAACACGATCGGTTGCGCCCGGAGCGCCGACTGGGTGAACTGGAAGTTCCTGCACAACTACACGATCCCGACCAGCGGACTGACCCGCACCTGGGCACCTGAGTGGTTCATCGACACCGACGGCAGCGTCGACGTCATTGTGTCCCTGACGGCGGCGAGCCCGCCCACTTCACCGCCTGCACGATCACGGCGCCTGCGCAGCGCTGACGACCTGGTCGGCGCCCACCCAGCTGTCCGGTACCGTCCCGAACTACATCGACACCTTCGTCGTCAAAATCGGTCCCGCCCACCACGCGTTCACCACGTCCCCGGCGTACGCGGCAGTGAGCTGGTCGATCTGCTCATAGCCGGTGCGCAGCAGGAAGGTGTTGAGGCGGCCGTAGGACTTGGCGCCCAGGATGAAGAAGTGCGGCTCGGGACTGCGCAGCGCCTCGATCCCGACGGACGGCTGGGCGAGACAGTCCCCGCCCGCGGAGCCGAGCAGGGCGGCGGAGAGGTTCATCGGGGCGCCGGTGGCGTAGCACTCGTGGACCTGCAACTGCCGGTAGAGGGAGGCGTCGCCGGTGTAGCCGGTCAGCGCCACGACGTGGTCGCAGACGATCTCCCGCGGGCCGCCCTTGGTAGCGAGAGCGGCGCGGACCCGGTCACCGTCGGGGCTCAGGACCTGGACGTGGGCGCCGGTGTGGACGGTGACGCGGTCGTTGGCGCCGTCGGCGAGGGCCCGGGAGGTGTCC
>NZ_JBEXSH010000156.1:0-13373 GCF_040613555.1 Streptomyces sp. NPDC006265 | reverse complement strand
CTGTCGACCCACGGAGTGGGACGCCTCGCCGTGCCGACGGCCTCCGGGCCGGTCGTCCTACCGGTCAACTACAGCGTCGTCGACGGCTCGATCGTCTTCCGCACCGAGCCCGGCACGACCCCCGCACAGGCGGACGGCCACCAGGTCGCCTTCGAAGCCGACCGCATCGACGAGGCGTTCAGCGAGGGCTGGAGCGTGCTGGTGCGGGGCCCCGCGACGACGGTGACGGATCCGGACGAGGTCGCCCGTCTGGCAGAACAGGCCTTCAGTACACCCTGGGCAGGAGGCCGGCGTGAACTGTGGCTGCGTATCGAGCCCGTCACCGTCACCGGGCGCCGGATCACGGTGGCCTGACCGCTGGTGCCCCGCAGACAGCGGACGGAGCGGGACCGGACCGACAGTCCGTCCCTCACATCCGGCTTCCGCTGCCGTAGGGGGGGCGTGCAGGTCGAGCAACCGGACCCGCGAGGCGTGCAGCCGGTGGGCGACCGACCCGGCCGACCCAGTCGGCGATCGCCCGGCCGAACTCGGGGTCCCCGGCGCACATCGCCCGTACCCTTCCGCGTCGAACTCGTAGGCCCGCACCGGGCTCGTCGCCTCCGCGCCCGGATGCCACACGTGCGGCGGGAAGTGCCACGACCCATCCGATCAGCTCCCCGTGCCCCAGGGACTCCACGACAGCCGCCCGCCGGCCGGGGACACGCAGGTCGAGGGCGACCGTCCCGGTCCGCACGATCCAGAACCGGTCGGCGCGCCGCCCTCCCTCGAAGATGCGGGTGCCCGCTCTACCGGGGCCACTGGGGCATCCGGCTGCGGCTGACGAGCGGGCGGTGGAGATCACCGTACCGCCGTCCGGCCTCCCGCCGATCGAGATCGCACGGCCCGACCGTGCGACCGGCATACGGCCGGGAGAGACGTGCCGGCTGCTCCTCACGGACGAGCGCGGCCCGTGACGAGCGGATACACCCTCAGGGGCGCGGCAGGCACCCCTGGGGCAGGGCTGCCCCCGTGTGGCACAGGTGCGCGAGGGCCGCGGCGAAGGAACGGCAGTCGAAGAGCGCCGAGTGTTCCTGCCCGTGGGCGGGCCGGGGGAGGCCGAGCACCTGCCACAGCCGCCCGACGTTGGACGTCGCCGTCGCCGGTGCCAGGGCGTTCAGCCACGGGCGGATGTTCAGGAAATGGGCGGGGAGGAAGCCGTGCTCGACCTTCTCCCCACGGGCGCGCGCCCAGCCCAGGTTCTCCCCGAGAACGATCATGTCGTTGCCGTAGGACAGTACGGACTGCCCCCGGCAGAACCCCAGGAAGGCGCCCAGCGCCTCGGCCGGCGGGACTCCCTCGCGGTCCACCCGCTCCTGGTCGATGCCGGTGAGGCCGGTGAAGTACGCGGACAGCCGCGGATTGACCACGGGCCGCAACAGTGCCTCGAACTCCTCCGCGACGGAGAAGTCCTCGCGCAGCCGCAGCGCCCCGATCTGCACGATCTCGCGGAGCTGCCCCGGTGCCCCCCAGTCCTGCTCCAGCGCCCCCTGCCAGGACGTGAACTCGAGGTCGAACACGACGAACGTACGCAAGACGTCTCCCTTGGGCACCGGTGGACGTCAGGCTACTGCCGTGAGGCATGCCGACGTGCCCGTCACGTGCCGGGTGCGGCCGTTCCCCGCGCGTCCAGGACCAGTACCGCGACGTGCAGGGACGTGCGCTGCAGGCCCGATTCCAGGTCGCAGCCGAGGAGTCGCTCGATGGTGTGCAGACGCTGGTAGTAGGCCTGCCGCGACATGCCGGCCAGCTTCGCCGCGACGGACTTGTTCCCGGCGGCCGTCAGATAGGCGCGCAGCGCGGGCAGCAGGTCGCCGCTGTTGCGGTCGTCGTGCTCGATGAGGCGGGTCAGTTGCCGTTCCGCGTACCGCTGGAGGCGGGTGTCCTCGCGCAGGACGCCCAAGAGCTCCGGCAGCTCGACATCGGCGGGGACGTAGAACCACCGCTCCGGGGACGCCGGGGTGATGGCCTCGGCCGTCTGCTCGGCCTCCAGCCACGACCGGGCGATCCCGGAGAGGTCGGTCACCCCCGGGCCCACGGCGACGACGGCCTCCTCGCCGAGTTCCTCGCGGGCGAGACGGCCGATGCGCTCGGCGACCGGCTGCCAGGCGCTGGCCTGTGCCAGTGCGAGCAGTACACCGATCCGGCCCGTGGCCGTCTCGCCGACCAGGGCACGGACGCCCGTCTGGGCCAGAGCCTTCGCGATCCGCTCGTCGAGCTGTTCGCCCTCGCCGCCGTGCCGGGTGTGGCGGATGACCACGGCGAAGAGGCGGTGCCCGAACGCCGGCAACCCCAGCGCCTCGGCGCGGGCGCGGGCGTCGGCGGGGGAGCGGAACCGCCGTTCGTACAGGTCCCGCAGGACGGAGCGGTGGGCCCGGCGCTCCCACCAGGCCGGCCCGGCCAGACGCGCCATGGTCAGCGCGACCGCCGCACGCTCCAGGACCAGGACGTGTTCGGGATCGGGCTCGGTGTTCAGCCGGCTGTCCAGCAGGACCAGCCGCCCCCACAGCCCGTGATGGTCCTGCACCGGGGCGATCAGCCACCCCTCCGGGCCGCTCGGTGCGAGCCTCTCCAGGGTCGGCGCGGCCCGGGAGCGCCGGGCCCAGGCCGACACGACCGGCTCGTACGGCCGGCCGAGCAGTTCACACATCAGGACGCGGTGGGTGAGATCCTCCAGTACCACCGGCGCCCCGGTCAGCTCCGCGGTGGTGTGCACCAGCTCCTCAGGACTCGCACCCCGCAGCGTCAGGGCGGTGAAAATGTCCTGGATATCCCTCCCATAGCGCAGCAGTGCGCCCTGGGCGTCCAGGATGAGCGCGTGCACCGTCTGCGTGACGTCGATGAAGCGGACCCCGCGGGCCAGCTCGACCAGCGGCACGTCGCGCGCACGGCAGGCCGCCACAAGCTCCTCGGGCACTTTCCGGTAGCGGTGACCGAGCTCCACGATCAGCCCGGCCGCGCCCACGTCGGCGAGTTGATCGACGTAGTCCCGCAGCTTTGAGGGGTCCTCCGGGTATGGCATGCCGGTCGTCAGCACCAGCTCGCCGCCCTCGAGGAAGTCGGCCGGATTGAGCAGCTCGGTGACATGCACCCAGCGCACCGCACGGTGCAGCTGTGAGTCACCGGCCAGAACGCGCGGCATTCCTTCGGTGAGCACAGGCAGCCGAAGAACCTCCGCGATGGTGGGGAAACGCCCGCTTACGGGGGGTCTGGGCGGCATAGGGGGTGCTTTCTTCCGAGGGATCGGGGGTCACCTTCGCACCGGCCCCTCGCGGTGACAAGAGGCGGGCCGGCACTTTCCGAAGGGTGGGCGCTGCCGTGACAGACCGTCTCGAGAAGGCCCCGAGGTGGAACAGAGTGTGGGTTGACCTGCACGTTCGCACGGGTCGAAAGTGAACGCCATCCCCAGCGGGGCACGGGCCGGAATGGTCCGCACGGTGTCCGCCCGGTGCTGGGGACGCAACTGCCACCCCTTGGCGAAAGGAGCGACTTCATGCGCCGCACCCCGAAGCGCGTCGCCGTCATCGGCGCCGGCAGCATGGGCAGCCAGGCCATGTGGCGACTGGCCGCCCGCGGAGCCGAGGTCATCGGATACGACCGGTACGCGCCGGGACACGACCGCGGCGCCGCCGGAGGCGAGACCCGCATCTTCCGGGCCGTGCACCTCGGCGACCCCGGCTACGTTCCGCTGCTGGGGCTCGCGGAGCGGATGTGGACCAGGCTCCAGCGCGAAACGGGTCTCCCGCTGCGACGCCGCAGCGGATGCCTCGTGATGGGCGAGACCACGGCGCCCTCCATGCGCCTCCTGCTCGCCGCCAACACCACCCACGGGCTGGACCATGAGGTCCTGGACCGGGAGGAACTCGCCCGCCGCTACCCGCAGCACCGCCTCCCGGACGGGCACACCGCCGTCCTCGACCGCATGGGCGCCATCATCCGGCCCGAGGCGTCGATCCAGGCCGCCGCCACCCGCGCCGAGCAACTGGGCGCCCAACTGCGCCGCTACACCCCGGTGCGGGAGATCGCCCCCGCGGCAGGCGGTGGGGTGCACATCACCACCGACCAGGGCACGGACCACGTGGACACCGCGGTGGTGACCGCGGGCCCCTGGATCAACACCCTGCTCCCCGGCCTGCCGCGCGCGGTCGACATCCGCCGGCTGATCAGCTCCTGGCACATCCCCACCCGCCACGACTGGTTCGCGGGCGGCGGCCCCGCCTTCGTCCGCAGTACACCCCACGACTGCTACGGACTCCCGTCGCCGGACGGCATCTCCGTCAAGCTGGGCCTGTCCCTCGCACGCTATCTGCCGGTGCCCGACCCCGAGCGGCTCGACCGGACGGTCCGCCCGGAGGAACTCGCCACCTTCCGCGAGCTCATCGGCGAGCTGATGCCCGATCTGAACCCGGACCCCATCCGGCTGTCGGTCTACATGGAGGGCTACACCGACTCCGGAAACCCGCTCGTCGGCCATCTCCCCGGCGAGGACGACATCGTCGTCATGGCCGGTTTCTCCGGCAGCGGCTTCAAACTCTCGCCCGCCATGGGCGAGATCGCCGCCGACCTGGCACTCGACGGCTCGACGGACCATCCCGTCGGCTTCCTCGCGCCGGCCGCCACCGTCTGAGCGCCGACCGAACCCGTTTCGGTCCTCCCCGCACCCACTCTCCCCGAACACATGTGGAGCACTCTCATGAGCAAGCCCTCGTTCCGTCCGAAGTACGTCTCGTTCGACTGCTACGGCACGCTGATCGAATACCCGATCACCCCCATCACGCGTGAGCTGGTCGGTGACCAGATCCCGGCGGAGAAGTGGGACCAGTTCGTCAAGGAGTTCCGCGGTTACCGCTACGACCAGGTGCGCGGCGAGTACTACGCCTACGAGGAGGTGCTGCAGGACTCCTTCGAGCGGATCTGCCACCGCTGGGGTGTGAAGGCCGCCCCCGACGCCGGGAAGCGGTTCGCCGACGGCGTGCGCAGCTGGGGCCCGCACGCGGATGTGCCGGAGCCGCTGAAGAAGATGGGCGAGCACTACAAGCTGGTGATCTTCTCCAACGCGGACGACTCCTTCCTCGCGGAGAGCGTCCCCCGGCTCGGCGCGGACTTCCACGCGGTCTACACCGCGGAGCAGGCCGGCTTCTACAAGCCCCGCTACGCCGCCTTCGAGTACATGCTCGACCGGCTCGACGCGTCTCCCGAGGACTTCGTGCACGTCTCCTCGCACACCCGCTACGACCTGATGCCGATGCACGACATGGGCTTCCGCAACCTCATCCTCCTGGACCGCGGCTACGACCCCGTGACCCCGGGCTACGACTACGTGACCGTGAAGTCGCTCGACGAGCTCAACACCATGCTCGGCATCTGACCCGACCCCTCACTCCCGCACGGATTCCCCATATCTTCAGCGATCTTCAGGAGGCTCTGCCATGGAAGACAACCGGATAGGCCGCAGAACCGTACTTCGCACCGCAGGCGCTCTGGCCGCTGCCACCGCGGTGACCGGCTGCGGCACCCTCATGGGCAGCAGCGAAAGCCGCGGCTCGGGCGGCGGCAAGAAGCGGCTCGTCGTCAGCAACAGCGGTGGCACGTACAACGACGCGCTGACGAAGGCGATCTACGAGCCGTTCACCAAGGAGAGCGGCATCACGGTCACCACGGTCAACTACCAGTCGGCGCAAATCATCGCCCAGGTCAAGCAGGGCCGCCCACAGGTGGACCTGATGGACAACTCACTGCTGATCTTCCAGAAGATGGTGGGACAGGAGTGTCTGGAGCCCATCGACCATGACCGGCTGAAGAGTATTGACGGTGCCGGCATCGCGGAGCACAACCTGCCGGAGTACGCGGTCGGCAAGAACGTCTGGGCCAGCGTGATGGCCTACCGTACGGACAGCCTCAAGCGTGTACCGAAGAACTGGGCCGACTTCTGGAACACGGACGCCTTCAGCGGCCCCCGCTCGCTGCAGAGCGCGGAAGTGGACCTGCCGGAGCTGGAGTTCGCGCTGCTGGCCGACGGTGTGCCGCTGGACAAGCTGTACCCGCTGGATGTGGACCGGGCCTTCAAGGCGATGTCGCGGATCCGCGGTGACGTGAAGAAGTTCTGGAACACCGGCGCCCTGCCGGCCGTCCTGCTGGGCCGCAAGGAGGTCGTCGCGACCAGCCTGTGGGGTGGTCGTGCGGACGAGCTGATCAAGCAGGGGCAGCCGGTCGCCTATCAGTGGAACGGCGCCCGCAGGATGACCAACGGCTGGGGTATCCCCAAGGGCGCGGACAACACCGACGCGGCCTATAAGCTGATCGACTTCTCGCTGCGTCCCGAGGTGCAGGCGGCGTTCGCCAAGCTCTTCCCGCACGGCCCGGTCGTGCCGGCGGCGACGAAGCTGCTCTCGGACGACGTTCTGGCCGCGCTGCCCACCTCGCCGAAGAACCTCAAGACCGGGTTCGACGCCGATGTCGCCTGGTGGGAGAAGAACCGTGACGCCGTCACCAAGCGCTGGCAGGAGTGGGCGGATGCCTGAGCGGACCCAGAGCCTGACCGCCGGAAAGCTGTCCGCCGACGACCTCGCCGCTGCCCTGGCGCCTCGCTCCTCCTCACCGACCGGCAAGTCGCTGTCGGTGACGGCGCTGCGCAAGTCCTACGGCGGGACGACGGTGGTCGACGGTGTGGACATGGAGATCGCGGCGGGCGAGTTCGTCACCTTCCTCGGCTCCTCCGGCTCCGGCAAGACCACCACCCTGATGATGCTGGCCGGGTTCACCGAACCAGACTCCGGCGGCATCACCGTCGACGGCCGGGACATCACCGAACTCAGTCCGGGGAAGCGCGACTTCGGTTTCGTCTTCCAGCAGTACCTGCTCTTCCCGCATATGACCGTCGAGGAGAACGTCGCCTTCCCCTTGCAGCTGCGCGGGGTGTCCAAGGCGGAGATCCGCCGCCGGGTCGGCCAGACCCTGGAGGCGGCGGGCCTGTCGAAATTCGCCGGCCGCAAGCCCCGGGAGCTCTCCGGCGGTCAGCAGCAGCGTGTCGCCCTGTGCCGGGTGCTGGTCTACCGGCCTCCGATCGTCCTGATGGACGAGCCGCTGGGTGCGCTGGACAAGAAGCTGCGCGACCAGATGCAGACCGAGATCAAGTCCATCCAGCGTGAACTGGGACTGACGGTCGTCTACGTGACGCACGACCAGGAGGAAGCGCTGGTCATGTCGGACCGCATCGCCATCATGAAGGACGGCCGCATCGAGCAGTTCGACACGCCTCGCGGCCTGTTCGGACGCCCCCGCACCCCCTTCGTCGCCGACTTCCTCGGCGCCGCCAACTTCCTCAACGGAAAGGTCGAGGGGCCGGCCGCTGACGGATGCACCCGGGTGCGCCTCGAGACCGGCGGCGTGCTCACAGCCCGAGAGCACTCCTGTGTTCCGGGGCAGCGGGTCCGGGCAGCGGTCCGGCCGGGCAAGCTGCGCCTGGTCAGTGCCGAGGAAGGCTGTTGTACCGGCACGGTCGAGACGGCCGTCTACGTCGGCTCGCTCACCCGCATCACCGTCCGTCTGGACGGTGCGGCTCCGGGCACGCCGCCGCTGCGGATCGAAACCGCCGCCGCCCCGCCCCGCCCCGGCGAGCGCGTGTGCGTCACCGCCGATCGTGCGGACGTCAGTGTCTTCGACGCCTCGGACGGGGGGTGAGCTTGTGGCCGGCACCGCTCTCGCACCCGGCAAGGTGCGCGGGAAAACACCCGCCATGCGCGGGCATCGCTCCCGCATCGCGTTGGTCAACGCCGTCCCCGTCACGGTGTTCCTGCTGGTGCTGTTCGTCTACCCGATCATCGGGGTGCTCTCCCTCAGCCTGAAGGGCGACACCGGCGGATTCACCCTCCACTGGTACACCGACGCCCTCAGCGGCGTGAACCTGTCCGTGCTGATCTCCACCCTGCGCATCTCGGCTGAGACGGCCGTGCTGAGCCTGCTGGTGGGTTTCGTCCTGGCGCACGCCATCGCCCGGATGCGGCCCGTCTTCGCCGCGCTGGCCATGCTGATCGTGGTCGTACCGCACTTCATCAGTGCCCTGGTGCGCACCTACGGCTGGATCATCATGCTCGGTGAACACGGCCTGATCAACACGCTGTTGACGTCCGCGCACGTCCCGGGCGCGCCGTACTCGCTGCTCTACAACGAAACCGGTGTCGTCATCGGCACCACCTCGGTGATGCTTCCCTACACCGTGTTGGTCCTGCAGGGTGTGATGCGCGGTGTGGACCGCCGGCTGCTCGCGGCGGCCGCCGGGTTCGGCGCCTCCCGTCTGACCATCTTCCGCAGGGTTTACCTGCCCCTGGTGGCGCCGGGTGTCGGTACGGCAGGCCTGCTGAGCTTCATCCTGTGCCTGGGCTACTACATCACGCCCGCTCTGATGGGCGGCGACCAGCAGACCGTCGTCGCGGCGCTGATCGACCAGCAGGTCATGAAGCAGGACCAGTGGAACTCCGCCGCAGCCTTCGGCGTCATCCTGCTCCTGCTCACCTTCGCCGGCCTGGGCGTACTGGGCCTGGCCAAGCTCCGCCGCAAGAAGGCGCACGCCCGAAGGAGCCGCTCATGATGGAACTGCCTCCCACCCGGGCCGGACACATCGGCCGTGTCCTGAGCGCCACCGCCATCCTGCTGTTCCTGGCCATGCCGATCGTCATCATCCTGGTCACCTCCTTCGGCGCCGACGGCATCGGCACCTTCCCCCCGAAGGACTACAGCACCCGCTGGTACGAGCAGATGGCCGCACCCGGCGGCAACTGGGCCACCTCCATCGCCCTGTCCAGCCTGGTCGCCGCCCTGACGACGGTGTTCTCCCTGATCCTGGGCGTCACCGCCGCCACCGCCCTGGCCCGCGGCCGGCTGCCCCTGCACGCGGCCGTCTACGGCCTGGTCCTGGCCCCCCTGCTCATCCCCCAAGTCGTCATCGCCCTCGGCCTGTTCCTGTTCTTCGAACCCGTCGGCATGCTCGGCAGCCCCCTGGCCATCGCCCTGGGCCACACCGTACTGGCGGCACCGATCGCGATCCTCATCATGATCTCGACCCTGAAGGGCATCGACGAACGGCTCGAAGACGCCGCGGCCAGCATGGGCGCCAACAGGATGACCATCGCCCGCCGCGTCACCTTCCCCCTGGCCACCCCCGGCCTCATCGCGGCATCGGTGTTCTCGTTCATCACCAGTTTCGACGAGTTCTTCATCGCCCAGTTCATGTCGACGCCGGACACCCGCACCCTGCCGGTGCTGGTCTTCAACGCCCTGCAGTTCGATGTCGACCCGACCGTCACCGCGGTCAGCGCCGTCCTCATCGCCCTGGCCATCCTCGCCCTCGCCCTGGTCGCCCTCGTCCGCAAACTCGGCGGCCACCGCAACCAGCAAGGCGGCCTCCTCCCGACGGAACCCCTCACCTGAGCCGTGCGCCGGCACGGGCCGTGCCACCCGCTGACAGCGCCGTCGGCCGGGCTCCCGAGCGGGCGCCCGGCCGCCCCCGAAAAATTCTCGCAGGAGACCCGCAATGAAGACGATTCCCTACTGGATAGAAACCGCCGGGGCGTTCCCGGACCGGTCCGGCAAGCCTTTGACCGAGGACACCGACCTGGTGGTCGTCGGCGCCGGCCTGACGGGTCTGTCCACCGCTCTGCACTCCGCCCGCAAGGGCGCCCGCGTCACCCTCCTCGAGAAGGGGCAGATCGGCTCCGGTGCCTCCGCGCGCAACGGAGGCATGGCCAACCTGGGCTTCACCATCGGGGTGAACCAGGCCATCCGCCGGTACGGCCTCGAACGGGCCCGCGAGATCTACAACTCCTACGGCGAGGCCGTGGACACCGTCGAGCGGCTCGTGAACGAGGAGTCCATCGACTGCCAGTTCAACCGCGTCGGACGCCTCGGCGTGGCCTCCCGCCCCGCGCACTTCGAGAACAAGAAGGCCCAACAGCGGGACCTGGCCAAGTACTTCGGCCACGAGACCACACTGGTCAGCAAGTCCGAGCTGCGTTCCGAGATCGGATCGGACGCCTACCACGGCGGCCTGCTCGACCCGTTCAGCGCCGCACTGCACGTCGGCCGCTTCGTGCGCGGCATGGCCGAGGCCTGCGAGCGCACCGGTGTCGAGATCCACGAGCGCAACGCGGCCATCGGCGTGCGGCGTACCGCCGCCGGCCGTTTCGAGGTCAGCACCGAACGCGGTGTGATCCGCGCGGGGCAGGTCATGATGGCCACCGACGCCTACACCGACAACAACTTCCCGTGGCTGCGCCGCCAGCAGGTCTGCCTGGGCAGCTTCATCATCGTGACCGAGCCGCTCGGCGAGGCACTCGCCCGGGAGATCATCCCCAAGGCCCGTCTCATCGTCGACTCCAACCAGGTCTGCCACTACTTCCGGCTGACCCCGGACAACCGTCTGCTGTTCGGCGGCCGTGCCCGCTTCGCACCGTCGGACCCCACCTCGGACAAGAAGAGCGGGGCCGTGCTGTTCAGTGAGATGTGCGAGATCTTCCCCCAGCTCGCCCGGACGAAGGTCGAGTACGTGTGGGGCGGCTCCGTCGGCTTCGCCATGGACCGCATCGTGCATGCCGGGCAGACCGACGACGGCGTGTACTACTCCATGGGATACGCGGGCCACGGCGTGCAGATGGCCACGCACATGGGGCAGGTCATGGCCGAGGTGATGGACGGCCACCCCGAGGTCAGCCCGGTGCGCGACCTGGCCCCGCCCCGCATCCCCCTCTACAACGGCACCGCCTGGTTCCTGCCCTTCGCGGGCGCCTATTACAAGACGCTGGACCGCATCCGCTGACCGTGCGGCAGCGAACCTCTACGCATACAAGGAGACCTCGAGATGACTGTTGTCCGTGATGTTCCCAAGCAGCTGTTCATCGGTGGTGGTTGGCGGGAGGCGGAGTCCGGCCGGACGCTGTCGGTCGACAACCCGGCCACCGGTGAGGAGCTGTGCCGAGTCGCCGATGCCTCACCCGCGGACGGCCGCCGTGCTGTCGAGGCGGCGGTCGCCGCGCAGCCGGCCTGGGCCGCGACCCCGCCCCGGGTGCGCAGTGAGATCCTGCGCCGCGCCTATGACCTGATCATCGCGCGCACCGAGGACCTCGCGCTGCTGATGACCCTGGAGATGGGCAAGCCGCTGGCCGAGGCGCGGGCCGAGGTCGCCTACGGCGCCGAGTTCTTCCGCTGGTTCTCCGAGGAAGCCGTCCGTATCGACGGCGGGATGATGACCGCCCCCGACGGCAAGAACCGCCTGATGGTCACCCGTCAGCCGGTGGGCCCCTGCCTGCTCATCACCCCGTGGAACTTCCCCCTGGCCATGGGCACCCGCAAGATCGGCCCCGCCCTCGCGGCCGGCTGCACCATCGTCCTCAAACCCGCCCCCCAGACCCCCCTGACCAGCCTCGCCCTCGCCGCGATCCTCACCGAGGCGGGCCTGCCCGAGGGCGTGCTGAACGTCGTCGTCACCTCGGACGCGGCCGGTGTCGTCGAGCCGCTCCTGCGCGGCGGGCAGATCCGCAAACTCTCCTTCACCGGCTCCACCCAGGTCGGCCGTATCCTGCTGGCCCAGTGCGCCGACACCGTCATCCGCACGTCCATGGAACTGGGCGGCAACGCCCCCCTCATCGTCTTCGACGACGCCGACCTCGACACCGCCGTCGAAGGCACCATGGTCGCCAAGATGCGCAACATGGGCGAATCCTGCTGCGCCGCCAACCGCATCTACGTCCACCACTCGGTCGCCGAGGCGTTCGCCACCCGCCTCGCCGCCCGCATGGCCGCCCTGAAGGTCGGCGACGGCACCCACCCCGCCACCGACGTCGGCCCCCTCATCGACACCACCGGCCGCAGCAAAGCCCACGACGTCGTCTGCGACGCCGTCAAACGCGGCGCGACCGTCCTGACCGGCGGCGAACTGCCCAACGGACCCGGCAGCTTCTACCCGCCCACCGTCCTGACCGGCGTCACCCCCGACGCGGCCATCAACGACACCGAAGTCTTCGGCCCCGTCGCCGCCCTCCTCACCTTCACCACCGAGGACGAAGCCATCACCGCCGCCAACAACACCGAATTCGGCCTGGCCGCCTACCTGTTCACCCAGAACCTCGACCGCGCCCTGCGCGTCGCCGAACGCCTCGAAAGCGGCATGATCGGCCTCAACACGGGCCTCGTCTCCAACCCCGCCGCCCCCTTCGGCGGCGTCAAGCAGTCCGGCCTCGGCCGCGAAGGCGGCACCGTCGGCATCGGCGAGTTCCTCGAATACAAATACATCGCCATCCCCACCGGAGCCTGACATGCCCGACCGCCTCGTCGTCCTGTACCGGGGCAACCGGCCCCCCGCCACCGGACTCATCGAGCGGCTCGCGGACACCGTCTACGCCACCGAGGAGGAACTTCCCTACCTCCTCCCCGGCGCCGACGCCCTCCTAGCCTGGGTGACCATCACCCCGGCCGTCCGCGAAGCCTGGCCCGACAACCCGGAGAAGGCTCCCCGTTGGGTCCACGCGTCCTCAGCGGGCGTGGACTCCTTCCTCTTCCCGGCCCTGGTGGACGATCCGGGCGTCGTTCTCACCAACGCGCGAGGGGTGTACGACCAGCCGACCGCCGAGTACGTCCTGGGCCTGATCCTCGCCCTCGCCAAGGACTTCCCCGGCACCTGGGAGCACCAGCAGCGCCGTGAGTGGCGTCCGCGCCCCAGTGACGGCATCACCGGACGCACCGTGCTGGTCTGGGGCACCGGGCCGATCGGCCGGGCCATCGCCCGGCTGCTGCGCGCCGTCGGGATGCGGGTCTGCGGCGCCGGCCGCAAGGCCCGCACGGACGATCCCGACTTCGGTACGGTCCACGACTCCGCCACGCTGCGCACTGCTCTTGCCGAGGCGGACTACGTCGTCCTGGCCGCGCCCCTCACCGACGACACCCGGGGCATGGTCGACGCGCCCGTGCTGGCCGCGATGAAGCCGGGGGCGCGACTGATCAACGTGGGCCGGGGCGGACTCGTCGACGAGGAGGCGCTCATCGACCACCTCGTCGCCGGACGCCTGGCCGGCGCCGCCCTGGACGTGTTCGCCCAGGAACCGCTGTCGGCCCGGTCCCCCCTGTGGGACATGCCCGGCGTGATGATCTCCCCGCACACGGCGGGCGAGACCACCAGCGAGCGAGAGGCGCTCGTCGAAGTGTTCCTCGACAACCTCACCCGGCGCATCGAGGGCCGCCCTCTGCGTAACGTCGTGGACAAGCGGCGGGGCTACGTGGTCGACGAGACGCGTCCCGTCTGAAGGGCGAGTAGCAGGCGCCCCGGCCCGTGGACTCCACGAGCCGGGGCG
>NZ_JBEXSH010000155.1:0-13378 GCF_040613555.1 Streptomyces sp. NPDC006265 | reverse complement strand
GGCGCGGGCCGTCCAGGTGCCCGCGGCGAGTGCCTCGACCGGCGGGATGCCGGCGGTGACGAGTTCGCCGACCTCGGCCGCGGCCAGGCCGTGGGCGAGGCCGCCGCCGGCGTCGGTGCCGACGAAGACGGGGATCCCGGCGTCGTAGGCGCCCCGGACGGTGTCGTAGCGGCGTTCGTGGAGCCGGCGCATATGGGCCGACCAGCGCGGGAACCGGGCCTCGCCGCCGTCGGCGAGCTGCGGGAAGGTGGCGATGTTGACCAGGGTCGGGACGATGGCCACGCCCCGCTCGGCGAACAGCGGGACGAGGTCCTCGGTCAGGCCCGTCGCGTGTTCGATGCAGTCGATGCCCGCCTCGACGAGGTCCCGCAGGGAGTCCTCGGAGAAGCAGTGCGCGGTCACGCGGGCGCCCAGGCGGTGGGCCTCGGCGATCGCCGCCTCGACGGCCTCGCGGGGCCAGCAGGCCGACAGGTCGCCGAGGTCGCGGTCGATCCAGTCGCCGACCAGCTTGACCCAGCCGTCGCCGCGCCGGGCCTCCTGGGCGACATAGGCGACCAGGTCCTCCGGCTCGATCTCCCAGGCGTAGTTGCGGATGTAGCGGCGGGTGCGGGCGATGTGCCGCCCGGCACGGATGATCTTCGGCAGGTCCTCGCGGTCGTCGATCCAGCGGGTGTCGGAGGGTGAGCCGGCGTCGCGGATGAGCAGCGTGCCCGCGTCCCGGTCGGTCAGGGCCTGCTTCTCGGCGACGTCCTCGGGGACCGGACCGTGCCGGTCGAGTCCGACGTGGCAGTGCGCGTCGACGAGGCCTGGCAGGGCCCAGCCGACGACCGTGCGGATGTCGCGGGCGCCGGCGGGACGGTCGTAGGAGATGCGGCCGTCGACCACCCACAGCTCGTCGCGGACGTCCTCGGGCCCGACGAGCACCCGTCCCTTCACGTGCAGCACCGTGCGATCGCTCATGCCCCGCACCTTAATGAGCCGCCCGCCGGGCCTCGAAGGGGGCCGGTGGGCGCGGGACGCGGCGCGCTGCGGGGTGAGGGCCGCCGGTTACCCTCGATGCGATCGAACCTGCTGTGAGTGAAGAGAGCTTTGCCGTGACGCATCCGTTTCTGGACCTGGCCCCGCTCGGCGCGGACCGCTTCGCCGCGATCGAGGACCGTGTGGCGCGGCTGCTGAGCACCGGGCAGGACGTGGTGATCATGCAGGGTGAGGCGCTGCTGCCGCTGGAGGGCGCGATCCGTGCAGCGGCCGGTCCGGGCACGACGGCGCTGAACGTCGTCACGGGGCCGTACGGGCAGACCTTCGGCGACTGGCTGCGGGACTGCGGTGCCACGGTGATCGACCTGGCGGTGCCCTTCCACACGGCGGTGACGGCCGAGGAGATCCGGCAGGCCTTCACCGAGCACCCGGAGATCGACTTCGTGTCGTTGGTGCACGCGGAGGCGGCGACCGGCAACACCAACCCGGTCGCGGAGATCGGCGAGGTCGTACGGGCGCACGGGGCGCTGTTCTACCTGGACGCGGTGGCGTCGATCGGGGCCGAGCCGGTGCTGCCGGACGCGTGGGGCGTGGACCTGTGCGTGATCGGGGCACAGAAGGCCATGGGCGGTCCGGCCGGGGTGTCGGCGGTGGCGGTGAGCGAGCGGGCCTGGGCGCGGATGGCGGCCAATGCGAAGGCGCCACGGCGGTCGTACCTGTCGCTCCTCGACTGGAAGGAGCGGTGGATCGACGGTGGCCGCAAGGCGCTGCTGCACGCGCCGGCGCAGTTGGAGATGCTGGCCCTCGAGGCCTGTGTGGAGCGGATCGAGGCGGCCGGTCTCGACGCCGTGATGGCCCGGCACGCGTCCGCCGCGGCAGCGACCCGGGCCGGGGCGGTCGCGCTCGGTGGCGGGCTGGAGCCGTACGTGTACGAGGCGCGGGACGCGGCGCCCGTCGCCACGACGCTGCGGGCGCCGTCCGCGGTGGTGGCGTCGGAGCTGGTCCGGCGGGCGCTGGAGGCGGATCCGGCGGTGCCGCTGGCCGCGGGCGGCGGTGCGCTGGCCAAGGAGATGATCCGGGTCAACCACTACGGCGCGGACGCGACGCCGGGGGCGGTGCGGGCGAGTCTGGCGGCGCTGGGCGCGGCGCTCTCCGAGCAGGGACTGCCGGTGGACGTGGAGACGGCGCTGCGGGCCGTCGAGGGGGCGTGGCGGTAGTCGTCGGCTCTCGTGAAGCGGGGCACCGGTGTCAGTGCCCCGTGCCATGCTCCCCGTATGACTGCCAACACACCTGCTGACAACCCTGCCCTGCCCGACGGCCGCCCCGTTCCCCGCCTCACGGGCGACGAGCGGGCCATGCTCGAGAGCTGGCTGGACTTCCACCGGGCCACGCTGGAGCTGAAGTGTGCCGGGCTGGACGACACGCAGGTGCGCGTCGCGGCGGCCGAGCCGTCGTCGCTGACCCTGCTCGGACTGGTGCAGCACCTCGCCGAGGTCGAGCGGAACTGGTTCCAGCGAGTGGCCGGCGGGCTCGCCGTACCGCCCGTGTTCGAGGACGCGACCGGCTACGCGCTGGACCCGGCGCGGGGGCTGGACGAGGCACTCGGGATCTGGCGGCGGGAGATCGCGCGGGGGCGGGAGCTGTGCGCCGGGCAGCCGCTGGACCACGTCGGGCGGGTCGCCGAAGGGCCGGTGCCCGGCATGGAGGTCAGCCTGCGCTGGGTCTTCATCCACATGATCGAGGAGTACGCACGGCACAACGGTCACGCCGATCTCCTGCGGGAACGTATCGACGGAGCGACCGGGGCCTGAATTCCACATGCTATCCGAGACATCTCACATGTAAGCTGACACACAATTCAGAAGTCGAATTCCCTCAAGAATAGCTTCCCGTCTTCTCCTGCCCGCTTTTTCCGGTCCTAAACGCACTAATTTTGAGGACCTGCCGCGAGGCAATTCCGACGGATCTCGTACGGGCCAGACGGGTGTGACACGTTACACATCGCGTCCGCTATGCCCGATATTACCGGGACAATATCAGGCATAGCGCCGTCTGTGTGCACGATGCCTCGCGCTCGCGCGATAACACAGGCGTGGCGCATATGTAACCCTCCTCGGCGATGCAATTTTGAATTTAGCTAGGTAAATTCATTCCGCATGACTGCCGTACAAGCAGATCCGCAAATCGACCGCCCCACGGTGGCTGACGGAGCCGCACTCTGGCGGATGGCGAATGACTCGAAGGTTCTCGACCTGAACTCGTCCTACAGCTATCTGCTGTGGTGCCGCGACTTCGCCGCCACCTCGGCCGTCGCCCGCGACGAGCAGGGCGAGCCGATGGGTTTCATCACCGGGTACGTGCGGCCGGACAGCCCACGCACTCTGCTGGTGTGGCAGGTGGCGGTGGACGAGGCCCACCGCGGGCGGGGACTGGCCGCCGCCCTGCTCGACGGCCTGGTCGCACGGACCGCGGCCGAGCTTGAGGTGACGACGGTGGAGACCACCATCACCCCCGGCAACACCGCCTCGGAGCGCCTGTTCACGTCGTTCGCCGAGCGCCACGGCGCCCGGCTGGAGCGCGAGGTGCTGTTCGACACGGGCCTGTTCCCCGACGGGCCGCACGACGCAGAGGTGCTGTACCGCATCGGCCCGCTGCCCCACTGACTTTCCCGACGTCGGCCTTCCTGACGTCCGGCCCGACTCCCGCAGACTTCCCCACGCTACCGAGGAGCGATTCTTCGTGACCATCACCCAGCCCGACCTCAGTGTCTTCGAGACCGTCGAGTCCGAGGTACGCAGCTACTGCCGCGGCTGGCCCACCGTCTTCGACCGTGCGGTGGGAAGCCGCATGTACGACGAGGACGGCCATGAGTACCTCGACTTCTTCGCCGGAGCCGGGTCACTGAACTACGGGCACAACAACCCGGTCCTGAAACGCGCGCTGATCGACTACCTGGAGCGGGACGGCGTCACGCACGGGCTCGACATGTCGACCACCGCCAAGCGCACGTTCCTGGAGGCCTTCCAGAACCTGCTGCTGCGCCCGCGCGACCTGCCGTACAAGGTCATGTTCCCGGGCCCGACCGGCACCAACGCCGTGGAGGCCGCGCTGAAGCTGGCGCGCAAGGTGAAGGGGCGCGAGTCGATCGTGTCGTTCACCAACGCCTTCCACGGCATGTCGCTGGGCTCGCTGGCCGTCACCGGCAACGCCTTCAAGCGCGCCGGCGCCGGTATCCCGCTGGTGCACGGCACCCCGATGCCGTTCGACAACTACTTCGACGGCACGGTCGAGGACTTCCTGTGGTTCGAGCGGCTGCTGGAGGACCAGGGCTCCGGCCTCAACAAGCCGGCCGCCGTGATCGTCGAGACCGTGCAGGGCGAGGGCGGCATCAACGTGGCCCGGCCCGAGTGGCTGCGCGCCCTGTCCGAGCTGTGCGAGCGGCAGGACATGCTGCTGATCGTCGACGACATCCAGATGGGCTGCGGCCGTACCGGCGCCTTCTTCTCCTTCGAGGAGGCGGGCATCACGCCGGACATCGTCACCGTGTCCAAGTCGATCAGCGGTTACGGCATGCCCATGTCGCTGTGCCTGTTCAAGCCCGAGCTCGACGTCTGGGAGCCCGGCGAGCACAACGGCACCTTCCGCGGCAACAACCCCGCGTTCGTCACGGCCACCGCGGCCCTGGAGACGTACTGGGCCGACGGTTCCGCGATGGAGAAGCAGACCCGCAAGCGCGGCGAGCAGGTCGAGCAGGCCATGATCTCCATCACCGAGGAGAACCTGGCCGACGTGAAGGAGTACCGGGGCCGCGGACTGGTGTGGGGCCTGGAGTTCCACGACAAGGCCCGCGCCGGAAAGGTCGCCCAACGCGCCTTCGAGCTCGGACTGCTCATCGAGACGTCCGGCCCGGAGAGCGAGGTCGTGAAGCTGCTTCCGGCCCTCACCATCACGCCGGAGGAACTGGACCAGGGCCTGAGCATGCTGGCCCGCGCCGTCCGAGAGACCGCCTGACCAACAGAGCATCACTCATCTAGGAGGCATCGCAGCACCGTGATTGTCCGTTCGTTCAAGGAGATCGAAGGTACCGACCGGCACGTGAAGGCGGCGTCCGGTACGTGGGAGAGCAAACGCATCGTCCTCGCCAAGGAGAAGGTCGGCTTCTCCCTGCACGAGACGGTCCTCTACGCGGGTACGGAGACGTCGATGTGGTACGCGAACCACATCGAGGCCGTCGTCTGCACGGAGGGCGAGGCCGAGCTGACCGACCACGAGACCGGGCTGACGCACACCATCACGCCCGGCACCATGTACCTCCTGGACGGGCACGAGAGGCACACGCTGCGGGTCAAGCAGGACTTCCGCTGCCTCTGCGTGTTCAACCCGCCCGTGACCGGACGGGAGGACCACGACGAGAACGGCGTCTACCCGCTGCTCACCGAGGAGGTGTGACGTTTCCATGACCGCCACCACCGACACCACCACCGGTATCCCCGACCTCTACCCCAGTCGCGGTGCCGCCGAGGCACTGACCCCGCGCCAGGACCCGGTCGTCTGGGGCGCACCCGACGCCCCGGGGCCGGTCGCCCCGGCCGACCTGTTGTCCTTCGAGCGCGACGGCTTCCTGGCCATCGACGAGCTCATCAACGAGGACGAGGTAGCGGTCTACCGCAACGAGCTGAACCGGCTGGTGCACGACCCGGACATGCGGGCCGACGAGCGGTCGATCGTCGAGCCGCAGTCCAAGGAGATCCGCACGGTCTTCGAGGTGCACAAGATCAGCGAGGTGTTCGCCCGGCTGGTCCGCGACGAGCGGGTCGTCGGACGGGCGCGGCAGATCCTCGGCTCGGACGTGTACGTCCACCAGTCCCGGATCAACGTCAAGCCGGGGTTCGGCGCCAGTGGTTTCTACTGGCACTCGGACTTCGAGACGTGGCACGCCGAGGACGGGCTGCCGCGGATGCGCACGGTGTCGGTCTCGATCGCGCTGACCGAGAACTTCGACACCAACGGCGGACTCATGATCATGCCGGGGTCGCACAAGACGTTCCTCGGGTGTGCGGGTGAGACGCCGAAGGACAACTACAAGAAGTCGCTGCAGATGCAGGACGCGGGCACGCCGTCCGACGAGGCGCTGACCCAGATGGCCACGCAGCACGGCATCAAGTTGTTCACGGGCAAGGCCGGATCGGCGACCTGGTTCGACTGCAACGCCATGCACGGTTCCGGCGACAACATCACGCCGTTCCCGCGCAGCAACGTGTTCATCGTGTTCAACAGTGTGGAGAACACGGCGGTGGAACCCTTCGCGGCGCCGGTGCGGCGGCCGGAGTTCATTGGCGCGCGGGACTTCACGCCCGTGCGGTGACCGCCGGTCAGCGGTGAGACGACCGCGTGACACAGCTGCCGGGTGGGGCCTCCTCGTGTGGGACGGGAGGCTCCACCCGGTTCTGTCATGCCGCGAGGACCTCCAGCAGCCGGTCCACGTCCGCGGTCGTGTTGTAGAGGTGGAACGCGGCCCGCAGGTTCCCGGCCCGGTCGGAGACCTCGATTCCCGCCCGGCTCAGCTCGCCCTGCCGGTGGCCGAGCCCCGGCACCGACACGATCGCCGAGCCCGGCGCGGGCACCGGCTCGTGGCCCAGCCCGGCGAGTCCGGCACGGAAGCGGTCCGCGAGGCCGACGTCGTGGGCATGCACGACGTCGACGCCGATCTTCTCCAGCAGCTCCAGCGAGACACGCAGCCCGGCGTAGGTGAAGAGGGCCGGACTGACGTCGAACCGCCGTGCGGAATGGGCGAGTTCCTCCACGGGGCCGTAGCAGCTGTCCCAGGGCCGTTCCCCGGCGACCCAGCCCGCGAGCAGCGGCGTGAGCCCGCCGAAGTCCCGCGGTGCGACGAAGAACGAGGCCCCGTGCGGGCCCAGCAGCCACTTGAATCCGACGGCGGCGAGGAAGTCGTCCGCGTCGGCCTCCATCGGCAGCCAGCCGGCCGACTGCGAGGCGTCGACGTAGGTACGGGCGCCGTGGGCCCGGGCCGCGGCGCGCACGGCCGACAGGTCGGCGAGGCGGCCGTCGGCGGACTGGGCGGCGCTGACCGCGACCAGCGCGGTGTCCGGGCGGACGGACTCGGCGAGCCGCTCCAGGGGCACGGCGCGCACCTTGAGGTCGCCGCGCGCGTGGAACGGGTTCACCAGCGAGGAGAAGTCGCCCTCCGCCGTGAGGACTTCGGCACCGGCGGGCAGCGAGGCGGCGATCAGCCCGCCGTATTCGGCGACCGAGGCCCCGGTCGCGACGCGCTCGGCCGGAACGCCGGCCAGCCGGGCGAAGGATGCGCGGGCCGCCTCCACATCCTCGTACAGGGGCCCCAGGGGCGTGCCCTCGGCACGCATCCGCACCGCCGCCTGCACGGCGTCGACGGTCCGGGCGGGCAGGAGCCCGTTGCTCGCGGTGTTGAGGTAGGTGTGCTTCGGGGTGAACTCGGCACGGACGAGGTTCTCGAAGGTCTCCATGGGACCACTCTGCGTCTCCGGGATCTCCCCGTCCATTGCCGATTTATGCGTGATGCCGCTAAGGAGCGCTTATGGGTGCGCTCCGACCTGGGCGTTTCAGTGCTGGGGCACGGCGCAGCCGTCCGGGCCGCAGGCGTCCGCGCCGTCGCCGCTGTCGACGACCTTCAGGGGCGAGGGCTCTCCGTACGCCTGGGTGAGGGCCCGGGCGAAGACCTCGGCGGGCTGGGCGCCGGAGACGCCGTATTTGCGGTCGAGGACGAAGAACGGCACGCCGTTCGCCCCGAGCTGTGCGGCCTCGCGCTCGTCGGCGCGGACCTCGTCGGCGTACGCGTCCGGGTCGGCGAGCACCGCGCGCACGGCCTCCGTTGCGAGACCGGCGGCCGAGGCGAGCTCCACCAGCCGCTCGTCGTCGTTGAAGACCGACCGCTCCTCGGCGAAGTTGGCCCGGTAGAGCAGGTCGAGCAGCTGCTCCTGGCGGCCCTGATCCTTGGCGAAGTGCAGCAGGCGGTGCATGTCGAAGGTGCTGCCGTGGTCGCGGCCCCGGGTGCGGTAGTCGAGGCCCTCCGCCGAGGCCTGGGCGCCGAGGTTGTCCTCCCCGGCCTCGGCTTGCACGGCGCTCATCCCGTACTTCTTGGTGAGCATCGTGATCACGGGCTGGATGTCGTCCTTGGCGCGGCCGGGGTCCAGCTCGAAGGAGCGGTGCACGACCTCGACCTCGTCGCGGTACGGGAAGTCCCGCAGCGCCTTGTCGAAGCGGGCCTTGCCCACGTAGCACCAGGGGCAGGCGATGTCGCTCCAGATCTCGACGCGCATTCTCGGCTCTCTCCAGGTCGTACGGGTACGGAGACTCCCTCCGCCAAGTGGATGAACGTTCAAGCAGCGGGCTTCATTCCCCGGGGACGGCGAACCGCATCCGCAGGTGGTGGTCGCCGGGCCCGGGCGGTTCCGGGGCCCAGCCCTGCCGCCGGTAGAACCCCTGCGCCCGCTGGTTGCCGACGTGCACGTCGAGGACGGCCGTACGCCTTCCGTCGGCCCGCCACTCCTGCACACAGGCCGCGTGCAGGGCGGTGCCGACGCCGGCGCGCCAGTGGTCGGGATCGACGTGGAACTGGAACAGCTTCACCGCGTCCGCCGGGGCGCCCTCCGGGGGACGGAACGAGGCCAGGCCGATGATGTGCCCCGCCTCGACGGCGCCCAGCACACGGCCGTCCGGCCGTGCGAGGGCGCTGCGCCAGGCGGCGGTCCAGTCGGTGCCGTCCTGCGGCACCCCGCCCGGGTAGTACGTCGCCCGGGCCCGCGCGTGCAGCGTGACGACGTCCGCCACCTCGGCGGGCAGGACGGTACGGATCACACGGCCGGGAACCACTCTGTCACTGATCATGGAACAGAGGACGGGACCAGGCCGGGACTCGGTTCCCGGCCGGTCCTCAGCTGCCGTCGCGCAGATCGTCCGGCCAGCTCGGCCTGAACTCGACGTGGTCGTACGTCACCACGCAGCCCTCCCCCATCGGGGACTGGGCCATGAAGCCGACCAGGGCCGCGCCGGTCTCCTTCTCGTCGCCGAGGGTGAACAGGCGGACGAAGGTCCAGCGTTCGCCGTCGCGGGAGGCGTGGAAGGCGAAGGCGCGGCCGGTGCGGCTGACCCGGAGCCAGACGGAACTGCCTTCCACGGTGGAGGAGTTGGCGTCGTCGGAGTGCCCCCGGGTGACCACCGTGCAGACGGTGGGGACGTCCGGGGAGTACTCCAGGCAGAGCTTCGCCCAGGCCCGCTCCCCCACGTGGACGTAGAGCACCCCGGCGTCGAAGGCCGCACCGAACCCGACGGTGACCTTGGCGATCAGCTGGAAGTCGCCCTCCGGCGCCCCGAGCAGCCGGGGCGCGTCGGAAGCGGGGTCCAGCCCCTCACCGGTGGGCGGCACGAACCGGTCCTGCCGCGCCCCGGCCCACCCCGTGAGCACGCCGTCCTCATAGGACCAATGGGCTTCGGGGCCATATGTGCGCAGGGGGAACGGAAGTTCGGAAATCTCGAGATCCATTCGACCGAGTCTCCCAGGTCCAACCTCGAGGGGCGCGGGGAACTACGCGATCAACCACAACGAACCGGCAGCCCGCAATTCACCGCGCTCCCACGGCGCTAACGCTCCAAACGTCCGTTGAACCGCCGCGGCAGCCCCAACGGGTTCTCGTCCCGCAACTCCGCGGGAAGCAACGCAGACGGCGCGTTCTGATAAGCAACAGGCCGCATCCACCGCTCGATCGCCGTGCCGCCCACCGACGTGGACGTCGACGTCGTGGCCGGGTACGGCCCACCGTGGTGCTGAGCCGGCGCGACGGCGACACCCGTGGGCCAGCCGTTGACCAACACGCGCCCCGCCAGCGGCGTCAGCTCGGCGAGAATCTCGGCGCCGCGGCCCTGGCCGGCGGCCTCCTCCTCGGACAGCTGCACCGTTGCCGTGAGGTTCCCCGGCAGGCGCGACAGCACCGCCTTCACCTCGGTCTCGTCCTCGTAGCGGGCCACCACGGTGACCGGCCCGAAGCACTCCTCCAGGAGCAGGTCGTGCTCGCCCTCGGCGGCCAGCCTGCTCGCCGGGACGGTGAGGAAGCCCGCGCTGACGGTGTGCTCGCCGCCCGCGCCGGGCGTGACCGGGGAGTCGACGTCGGGCAGCCCGGCCCGCTCGGCGACGCCGGCCACGAAGTTGTCGCGCATGCGGTGGTCGAGCAGGACCCCGGCGTCGGTGTCGCTGACGGCGTCCGTCAGGGACTTCAGCAGGGCGTCGCCCGCGGCACCGGCCGGCGCGAGTACGAGGCCCGGCTTCACACAGAACTGGCCGACGCCCAGCGTCATCGAACCGGCGAGTCCGGCACCGATCGCATCGGCCCGCTCCGCCGCCGCGGCCTCGGTGACGACGACCGGGTTCAGGGAGCCCAGCTCGCCGTGGAAGGGGATCGGGACCGGCCGGGCCGCCGCCGCGTCGAAGAGGGCACGGCCACCGCGCACGGAGCCGGTGAAACCGGCCGCCGCGACCAGCGGGTGCTTGATCAGCTCGACACCCGCCTCGAAGCCGTGGACCAGGCCGACGACGCCCTCGGGGATGTCGTGCCGGGCGGCGGCGCGGCGCAGCACCTTGGCGACGTACTCGGACAGGGCCGGGTGGTCCGGGTGGGACTTGACGACGACGGGGCAGCCGGCCGCGAGGGCGCTCGCGGTGTCGCCGCCCGCGACCGAGAAGGCGAAGGGGAAGTTCGACGCCGAGTAGACGGCGACGACGCCCAGCGCCACCTTGTAGCGGCGCAGGTCCGGGATCGGCGGGGTCGCGGTGTCGTCGGGGTGGTTGATGACGACGTCGAGGAAGGCTCCCTCGTCGACGATGTCCGCGAAGGCGCGCAGCTGGTAGCTGGTGCGGGCGAGCTCGCCGGTCAGCCGGACCGGGCCGAGCGCGGTCTCGGCGTCGGCGGTCTCGACGAGACCGTCCTTGGCCGCCTGCAGCTCGTCGGCGGCGGTGCGCAGGAAGGCCGCGCGGACCGTGCGGTCGGCGAGGGCGCCGCGTGCCTCGTGCGCGGCGCGGACGGCGGCGTCCACCTCCTGGGCTGTGGCCTCCACCGCAACCTGTTCACGCTGCTTCCCGGTTCGGGGGTCGACACTCCAGACTGGTGCTGCTGCCACCGCGGGTCCCTCCACACATGTATTGCCGCAGTACT
Organism: Streptomyces sp. NPDC006265; assembly: GCF_040613555.1. Taxonomy (NCBI): domain Bacteria; kingdom Bacillati; phylum Actinomycetota; class Actinomycetes; order Kitasatosporales; family Streptomycetaceae; genus Streptomyces; species Streptomyces sp. NPDC006265. Next base: position 2,198 of record NZ_JBEXSH010000155.1, on the reverse strand, counting down.
GGGTCATCCACCAGGGGCGTTCGATATACTGAACGCTGTCTCCGATGATGAATATGCTGTGGAGACTATTTCCCGTCCAACGAAGGGGTCAAGGGCGATGTCGGCTGGCGAGACGGGCGGCGGGGCACAGGTCAAGTCCGCGGTACGAACGGTTGAACTGCTCGAATACTTCGCCGGACGCCCCGGCATGCACTCCCTCGCGGCGGTCCAGGAGGCCGTCGGGTATCCCAAGTCCAGCCTCTACATGCTGCTGCGCACCCTGGTCGAGCTGGGCTGGGTGGAGACGGACGCGACGGGCACGCGGTACGGCATCGGTGTGCGGGCCCTGCTGGTCGGCACGTCGTACATCGACGGTGACGAGGTCGTCGCGGCGGCCCGCCCGACGCTGGACCGGCTCTCGGACGACACGACCGAGACGATCCACCTCGCCCGCCTCGACGGCACGAACGTGGTCTACCTGGCCACCCGCCAGTCCCAGCACTACCTGCGCCCCTTCACCCGGGTCGGCCGCCGGCTGCCCGCGCACTCCACGTCCCTCGGCAAGGCGCTGCTGAGCACGTACTCGGACGAGCAGGTGCGCAAGATGCTCCCGGAGACGCTGCCCGCGCTGACCGAGCACACGATCACCGACCGGGAGAAGCTCATCGAGGAGCTGCGCCAGGTGCGGGACCAGGGCTTCGCGGTGGACCGCGAGGAGAACACGCTGGGGCTGCGCTGCTTCGGCGTCGCGATCCCGTACCGCACCCCGGCGCGGGACGCGATCAGCTGCTCGGTGCCGGTGGCGCGGCTGACCCCGGCGCACGAACAGCTGGTCAAGGACGCCCTGTTCGACGCGCGGGACCGGCTGACACTGGCCACCCGTAGGCTCTGAGGCATGAACGTCGAGCTGCGCCAGGTCCACGACAGCGATCTGCCGGTCTTCTTCCGGCAGATGAACGACCCCGAGTCCCTGAGCATGGCGGCCTTCACCCCGGAGGATCCGGCCGACCGGGCCGCCTTCGACACCCGCTGGTCCCGGATGCGCTCCTCGCCCGACGTCGTCGTCCGTACGGTCCTGGCCGACGGTGACGTGGTCGGCAGCGCGGGGGTGTACGGGGTGCCGGGTGAGCGCGAGGTGACGTACTGGGTCGACCGCGCGTACTGGGGCAAGGGCATCGCCACGCAGGCGCTGCGGGCGCTGCTCGCCGAGGTGCCCGAGCGCCCGCTGTACGCGCGGGCGGCGTCGGACAACGCGGGGTCGCTGCGCGTGCTGGAGAAGTGCGGGTTCCGGGTGACGGCGGCGGCCCGCGGGTACGCCCCGGCCCGGGGCGCCGAGATCGACGAGGCGGTGCTCATCCTGGAGGGGTGAGGCGCGAAGGGCCTCTCCCCCGCCCGGCGGAGGCGGATCGTCGCCGGGCAGAAGGTGCCGGTGGCCCGCCGCGCGGGAGCCTGATCGCATGACGCAGTCGCTCGCTCCCACCGCCGGTCCCGGCCGCACCCGGCGGATCCTCCGTACCGTCGCCGTCGTCTCCTGTGTCCCGTACCTTGCCCTCAAGGCCGCCTGGGTCGCCGGGAGTCACGTCGGGATCCCCAAGGGCAGCTCGCTGCTCGACGACCGTCTCACCATGGCCGTGATCAACGGCCTGTCGATGCTGCTGGACAGCGCGGTGATCGTGCTGGCGCTGGTGCTGACCCGGCCGTGGGGGCTGCGGGTGCCCGCGTGGCTGCTCGCGTTCCCCGTGTGGGTCGCGACCGGGCTGCTCGCGCCCGTCATGGCCGGGTTCCCGGCGCAGCTGATGGTGAGGGCGTTCGGCGGAGGCGGTGCCTCGTCGGCGGGCCGGGAGGCCTTCCCGGACGAGTGGGTGTTCGCCGTCGTGTACACGGGGTTCATCGCCCAGGGGCTCGCCCTCGGCGGCCTCTTCGTGCTCTACGCGCGCGGCCGCTGGGGGCACGTGTGGCGCGGGCGGGTGTGGGACCTGCCCGTCGGTGCGCTCGGACCGGCCCACCGGGCCCTCGCCGTGGCCGCCGCCGTGCTCGCCCTGCCGCCGCTCACCCTCCACGCCCTCTGGGCCTGCGGCGTCTCGGCCGGGCTCAGCGAGGGCCGGGCAGCGGACCGGGGCGGAGAGTTCCACGTTCCCCCGTTACTGGCGGACGCGCAGATGCCGGGTGAGCGGTGCAGGTTCCTGCCGCACGACGCGATCGCCTCCATCCTGCTCCTG
>NZ_JBEXSH010000154.1:0-13463 GCF_040613555.1 Streptomyces sp. NPDC006265 | reverse complement strand
GCACCCGCGAGTACGGCACCCGCGGTACCCGCGGGCACAGCAGGTGCTGTCTCCGCAGCCCCGGCAGATGTAGAAGGCGTCAACTCCGAAAGCAGGGCCACGTGCTGACCGTCGACTTCTCCCGGTTCCCGCTCGCCCCGGGTGATCGTGTCCTGGATCTCGGCTGCGGAGCCGGGCGGCACGCGTTCGAGTGCTACCGGCGTGGCGCCCAGGTCGTGGCGCTGGACCAGAACGCCGAGGAGATCCGCGAGGTCGCGAAGTGGTTCGCGGCGATGAAGGAAGCCGGCGAAGCCCCCGAGGGCGCCACCGCCACGGCGATGGAGGGCGACGCCCTCGCGCTGCCGTTCCCCGACGAGTCCTTCGACGTCGTGATCATCTCCGAGGTGATGGAGCACATCCCCGACGACAAGGGCGTCCTCGCGGAGATGGTGCGCGTGCTCAAGCCCGGTGGGCGCATCGCCGTCACCGTCCCGCGCTACGGCCCCGAGAAGGTCTGCTGGAGCCTCTCCGACGCCTACCACGAGGTCGAGGGCGGCCACATCCGCATCTACAAGGCGGACGAACTGCTCGAGAAGATCCGCGAGGCCGGCCTGGAGCCCTACGGCACGCACCACGCCCACGCCCTGCACTCGCCCTACTGGTGGCTCAAGTGCGCGTTCGGCGTCGACAACGACCAGGCGCTGCCGGTGCGGGCGTACCACAAGCTGCTCGTCTGGGACATCATGAAGAAGCCGCTGGCCACCCGGGTCGCCGAGCAGGCGCTGAACCCGCTGATCGGCAAGAGCTTCGTGGCGTACGCGACCAAGCCGCACCTGCCGCGTCTGGCCGACACCGAGGCGGACGCCAAGTGACCACTCCCCGGACGGAACATCTGATCCTGCCCGGGGTCCTCACCGCGGGAGAGGCCGCCGCGACCGTCGCCGGCATCCTCGCCGTGCAGCGTGAGGACGGTGCGATCCCGTGGTTCCGGGGCCACCACCTCGACCCGTGGGACCACGTCGAGGCGGCCATGGCCCTGGACACGGCCGGCGAGCACGAGGCCGCCGAGCGGGCCTACCTGTGGCTGGCCCGGCACCAGAACGAGGACGGCTCCTGGTACGCGGCCTACACCGACGGCGAAGCCGCCGCCGTCACCGACCGGGGCCGGGAGACCAACTTCGTCGCCTACATAGCCGTGGGCGTCTGGCACCACCACCTCTCCACCGGCGACGACGCGTTCCTGGACCGGATGTGGCCGGCGGTGTACGCGGCGGTGGAGTTCGTGCTGCGCCTCCAGCAGCCCGGCGGGCAGATCGGCTGGCGGCGCGACGACGACGGCACGGAGACGACGGACGCCCTGCTGACGGGCAGTTCCTCCATCCACCACGCGCTGCGCTGCGCGCTGGCCATCGCCGAGCAGCGGGAGGAGGCGCAGCCGGACTGGGAGTTGGCGGCGGGTGCGCTGCGGCACGCCATACGCCACCACCCCGAGCGGTTCCTCGACAAGAACCGCTACTCGATGGACTGGTACTACCCGGTGCTCGGCGGTGCGCTGACCGGCGCGGAGGCCAAGGCCCGGATCGAGGAGGACTGGGACCGGTTCGTCGTCCCGGGGCTTGGCGTGCGGTGCGTCGTGCCCAACCCGTGGGTGACGGGGGGTGAGTCGGCCGAACTCGCGCTCGCGCTGTGGGCGATGGGGGAGTCCGACCGGGCGTTGGAGATCCTGCAGTCGATCCAGCACCTGCGCGATCCTGAGAGCGGGCTGTACTGGACCGGGTACGTCTTCGACGACGACGCGATCTGGCCGCGGGAGTTGACCACGTGGACCGCGGGGTCGTTGTTGCTGGCCGTGGCCGCGCTGGGTGGGCATGAGGCGACGTGCCGGGTCTTCGGTGGTGCGGAGTTGCCTGTCGGGCTCGAGTCGGACTGCTGCACCTGAGAACTCGGGTGGTTGTGATGGGTGTGCGGGCGCGGGTCGTGCGTGGCTTGTCGCGCCCACGCGGCGGAGCCGCATATCGACACAGTCCCGCACCCCTGACCGGGTTCTCAATGCCGGTGTGCGCGATTGGCTATCGCGTGGCCTATGAACAGATACACCACCGCTGCGAGGCCGTAGCCGCAGACCACTCGGGCCCATGCCTCGTCGAACGTGAACAGGTCGTGCGACCAGCCGGCGAGCCAGCGGGCCGCGTCGTGGATGAACTGGACGAACGAGTTGCCGGGGTTGGCGTCCAGCAAGTACATCAGGATCCAGAGACCCAGGATGAGGGCCATGATGTCGGCCACGACCGCGACGATCGTGCCGGCCTGATTCGCACCGTTGCGATATCGAGGGGACATACCTTTCGGATTGCCCTCGGACTCTCGATGAAACCAGGGGAATCGCTCAGGAGTTCAACTCCGCAAGAACGCGCAGGGTGTGCGGGTCCGGGCTGAGCAGGAGAAGGTCCGTCACCGGGCCCTTGCGCCACAACTCCAGTCGCTGTGCGATCCGTTCACGCGGTCCGACCAGGGAGATCTCGTCGGCGAAGGCGTCGGGGACGGCGAGCACGGCCTCCTTCCGGCGGCCGTCGATGAACAGCCGCTGGATCCGGCGGGCTTCCTCCTCGTAGCCCATGCGGGCCATCAGGTCGGCGTGGAAGTTGCGGGCCGCGTGGCCCATGCCGCCGATGTAGAAGCCGAGCATCGCCTTGACGGGCAGCAGTCCCTCGGCGACGTCGTCACACACCCGGACCTGTGCCATCGGCGCGACCATGAATCCCTCGGGCAGCTCCGCCAGGGCCGGGCCGTAGACCTCCGGCCGGGTCGGCGACCAGTACAGCGGCAGCCAGCCGTCGGCGATCCGGGTGGTCTGGGCGACGTTCTTCGGGCCCTCGGCGCCCAGCAGGACGGGCAGGTCGGCACGGAGCGGGTGGGTGATCGGCTTGAGGGGCTTGCCGAGGCCCGTGGCGTCCGGGCCGCGGTAGGGGTGGGAGTGGAAGCGGCCGGCCAGTTCGACGGGGGCCTCGCGGCGCAGCACCTGCCGCAGGACGTCGACGTACTCGCGGGTGGCGGTGAGTGGCGAGGCGGGGAACGGGCGGCCGTACCAGCCCTCGACCACCTGCGGGCCGGAGAGGCCGAGGCCCAGCAGCACGCGGCCGCCGGAGAGGTGGTCCAGGGTGAGGGCGTGCATCGCGGTCGCGACCGGGGAGCGGGCCGCCATCTGCGCGACCGCCGTGCCGAGCCGGATGCGGGAGGTGTGCGCCGCGATCCAGGTGAGGGGGGTGAACGCGTCCGAGCCCCAGGACTCCGCCGTCCACACCGAGTCGTAGCCGAGCCGCTCGGCCTCCTGCGCGAGGTGCACGTGGCCGGGGGAGGGGCCGCGGCCCCAGTAGCCGAGCGCGAGACCGAGCCGCATACCTGCCTCCTGACGGTGCGTCAGCTGACGAAGGCGACGACTGTACGGCAACGGCCCCCCGCCCGGAAGGGCGAGGGGCCGTGAAGGGCCGTGGGTCTCAGCCGCGCTGGATGCCCGACGTGTCCTGGAGGACACCGCGGCGGCCGTCCTGCGTCTGGGCGACCAGGGCCGCTCCACGCTGCTCGACGGCCAGGTACCAGGTACCCGGGGCGAGTTCGGCGATCGGCGCGGGCGAGCCGTCCTCCGCGAACAGCGGCCGCGGCACCGGCACCGCGAACCAGAACGGGGAGAAGTCCCCGGCCGGCGGCTGCGGAGCCTGGGCCTGTGCCTGCTGGGGCTGCGGCTGACCGCCGTACGGCTGCCCCGGCTGCGGCTGGCCGTAGCCACCGGGCTGCTGCGCGCCCGGGTAGCCGTAACCACCGGGGGGCTGGGCGCCGTAGGGCTGCGGGGCGGCCGGGCGGGGAGCCGGGAGGAGGGCGCCCTTGAGGGCCGGGACGAGGGGGGTGGCGATCGCGGCGGCGGCCATCAGCAGCGTGGCGATGAGGGCGAGGATCATGCCGATGCCAGGGCTCGGGAGGACTTCGCTGTTGGCCCCCTCGAAGTTGTCGGAGCCGCCGGTCACGTCGAAGATGTTGCCCAGCGCGCTCCACGCGGCGAACACCGTGAAGGCGGCACCGAACTGGCCGAGCTCGATGCCCGCGATCTTCGGGGCCTGCGGCAGGCCCCGGGAGACGACGACGAGCGCGGCGCCGATGATCCCGGCCAGCACGACGCTGAACACGACCGGGCCGCTGCCCCACAGCATGGGGAGGTCGACGCTGTCGGGGACATTGTCGAACGAGTAGAGGTCGAGGAACGACGCGATCAACAGCAATACCGCTGCTCCGATCACCACGCCGTCGCCCCGAGTGAGGGAGCGGATATTCACTTCAGGTCCTTCGTAAGTCGTCTCATCGTCGGTAGAGGCGTCGCTGTCACCATGCCGCCGTCCGGACTCGGTGTGAAGCGCGGGGGTGGCCCCTCATCGTAAGGAGGACCCTATCGTCCGCCCGGTCAGGGTGTCCGCCGGGATCTGCCGGTCCGCACCTACCCGCGCAGGAAACTCACGATTCCCTCAGAGATCCCTCGCGCCGCCTTCTGTCGCCACGCGCCGCTGGTGAGCAACGCCGCGTCCTTGCTATCGCGCATGTTGCCGCACTCGATGAACACCTTGGGAACCGTTGACAGATTGAGACCGCCCAGGTCCTTACGCGTGACGAGTCCGCCGCCGTCGCCGATGTAGTTGGAGGGCGCGCTGGCGGTGACGGCCACGAAGCGGCCCGCGACGCGCTCGCCGAGATCGCGGGAGGGGCCGACGATCGCCCGGGTGTCCGCGGCGCCCGCGTGGACCGAGCCGGGCAGGATCACATGGAAGCCGCGGTTGCCGGCCCCCGAGCCGTCCGCGTGGATCGAGACCACGGCGTCGGCCTTCGCCTGGTTGCCGATCCGGGCCCGCTCGTCCACGCACGGCCCGAACGGCCGGTCGCCGTCCTGCGTCAGCTTCACCGTGGCGCCCTGCTCCTGAAGGAGCGTGCGCATCCGGTGCGCGACGTCCAGCGTGAACTTCGCCTCGGTGTAACCGTCGTTGGTGGACGTGCCCGTGGTGTCGCACTCCTTGGAGTTCGTCCCGATGTCCACCTTGCGGTTGATCTCGGAGGCGTGCTGGAAGTTGCCCGGGTTGTGCCCCGGGTCGATGACGACGACCTTGCCCTTGAGCGGACCGGAGGCGGCGGGCGCGGAGGCCGAGGGCGTGGCGGCGGGCTTCGGCGAGGTGCTCGGCTCCTTGGCGTCGTCGGAGGGCGCGCTCGACCTGGCGGGCGAGGAGGACCGCACGGTCGCCCGCCCCGAACCCCCGTCGTCGCTCCCCGAGCCGCCCACCGTCTCGTACACCAGCCAGCCGAGCAGCGCCCCCGGCACCAGCGCGGCGAGCGCGACCGTCAGAGGGCCGCGGCGGCGGCGGGGCTGGGGAGGTTCGAAGTCCGGGCCTACGTACGACACGTCGCCACCCTAGCGGCCGTGAGCGGGGGCAGCGGCCCGAGGACGGCCGACGGGTGGCGGGCTACGCCCCGTTCCCGCCGCCCCCGTGCCGTACCGCCTCCTTCACCCGCGCCTCCACCTCCTGGCGCAATGTGCCCTCCTGCTTCGCGTACCCGGTCACCGCCGCCTGGACGTCCCGGGCGAGATCACGCCAGGCGCGCCAGGCCGTCTCCCAGGTGGTGGTCTGCTGGTCGCTCCACTTGGTCTGGGTGGGCGGCCCGTACGCGTCCTGGAGGTGACGTACGCGGGCGTACGCCTCGTCCGCCGCGCGCTGCTTCTCCACGAGCTCTTCGAAGGTGTGTGCCACGCGCCCGGATCCTTGGGCAGTGGCGGACGCCCGCCGACTCGCCACGCCGCCCGTGGGCCGACCGGGAAGGGGTGTGGGGGGTGCGGTTCACCCGGCCAGCCGCCCAGTCGCCCGGCGCGTGCCGGTGCGTCAGATGCCCGGGCCCGTGCGCCGCAGGACCCGCAGCGAGTCCGTCGCCGAGACCTCGGTGAACGCGCCGGAGGCGAGGGCCCGGAGGTAGATCCGGTAGGGGGCCTGGCCGGTGAACTCGTCCTGCGGGTCGGGGAAGACGTCGTGGATGAGCAGCAGCCCGCCCTCGGCGACGTGCGGCGCCCAGCCCTCGTAGTCGGCCGTGGCGTGCTCGTCGGTGTGGCCGCCGTCGATGAAGACGAAGCCCAGCGGCGTCCGCCAGAACGCGGCGATCCGCGGGGAACGCCCGACCAGCGCCACCACGTGCTCCTCCAGGCCCGCCCGGTGGAGCGTGCGGCGGAACGTGGGCAGCGTGTCCATCAGGCCGATCTCGGGGTCGACCGTCTCCGGGTCGTGGTATTCCCAGCCCGGCTGCTGCTCCTCGCTGCCGCGGTGGTGGTCGACGGTGACGGCGCTGACCCCGGCCTCGCGGGCCGCGTCGGCGAGCAGGACCGTGGAGCGGCCGCAGTACGTGCCGACCTCCAGCAGCGGCAGTCCGAGCCGCCCGGCCTCCACGGCCGCCGCGTACAGCGCCAGGCCCTCACCGGCGGGCATGAACCCCTTCGCCGCCTCGAACGCGGCCAGGATCTCGGGCTTCGGCGCCGCGGGCATGGGGTTCCTCTCGGTCGTACGACGGTCAGGGCGCCATCGTGCCGTACCCCCTGCCGCGAGGACGACAGGGGGTACTGGTGAGTAGCGGGGTCGGGCGGCGGGTCAGGCGGAGACCGTCTCGCCCGGCAGCGACAGGTCCAGGTCGACCGGGCGCTCGTCGCCCGCGTGGGTCGCGGACGAGGCGAGCGGGCCGTGACCCGTGGCCCGCGCGGCCACGACGTAGGAGCCCTGGGCGGGGACGGTGAGCGCGTAGCTGCCGTCCTCGGCGGAGAGCGTCGCCCCGGCCTGGCGGCCACGGCGGTCGATCAGCGTGATCTTGGCGCGGGCGACCGGGGAGCCGTCGGCCCCGAGCACCCGGCCGCGGAAGCCGCGCAGCACCTGCTCGGCGCGCTCCAGCGCCGCGTCCTCCTCGCTGCTGGCCCGCAACTGCGGCTTGCCCGACGGCCGTCGGCCCGGCAGGAACAGCGCCAGGAGCAGGCCCACGGCCACCGCGCCCGTGGCGATCAGGAAGGAGACCCGGAAGCCGTGCATGGTCGGGATCTCGACGCCGCCCACGTTGTTCGCGGTGTTCGCCAGCACCATGCCGATCACGGCGCTCGACACCGACGTGCCGATGGAGCGCATCAGGGTGTTGAGGCCGTTGGCCGCACCCGTCTCCGACGCCGGGACCGCGCCCACGATCAGCGCGGGCAGCGAGGAGTAGGCCAGGCCGATGCCCGCACCCAGCAGGACCGAGATGACCAGGCTCTGCCAGGCGGCGCTCATCAGGCCGAGTCCGGCGCCGTAGCCGATCGCGATGATCAGCAGGCCGAGGATCAGGGTGACCTTTGGACCGTACTTCGCGGACAGCCGGGCGTAGACGGGCGCCGTGAACATCATCGTCAGGCCGAGCGGCGCGACGAGCAGACCCGCGACGACCATCGACTGGCCGAGGCCGTAGCCGGTGGACTTCGGCAGCTGGAGCAGCTGGGGCAGGACCAGGGAGACGACGTAGAAGGAGACGCCGACCATGATCGAGGCGAGGTTGGTGAAGAGGACGGCCGGGCGGGCCGTGGTGCGCAGGTCGACCAGCGGGGCCTTCAGACGCAGCTCCATCACGCCCCACAGCACGAGCACGACCGCCGAGGCGGCGAACAGACCGAGGGTGGTGCCGGAGGCCCAGCCCCAGTCGCTGCCCTTGGTGATCGGCAGCAGGAACAGGACGAGCCCGGCGGAGAGGCCGAGCGCGCCCGGCAGGTCGAAGGTGCCCTCGGCGCGCATCGGGGACTCCGGCACGACGAGGAGGGTGAGAGCGATCGCGAGCAGGCCGAGACCGGCGGCGCCGTAGTAGAGGGCGTGCCAGTCGCTGTGCTGGGCGACCAGGGCGGCGGCGGGCAGGGCGAGGCCGCCGCCGACGCCTATGGAGGAGCTCATCAGGGCCATCGCCGAGCCGAGCTTCTCGCGGGGCAGCATGTCGCGCATCAGGCCGATGCCGAGCGGGATCGCGCCCATCGCGAAGCCCTGGAGCGTACGACCGGTGATCATGAGCAGCAGATCGCTGGTGAGCGCGCTGACCAGGGCGCCCACGACCATCACGGCCAGGCTCAGGATCAGCATGCGGCGCTTGCCGAAGAGGTCGCCCAGGCGACCCATGATCGGGGTGGCCACCGCGCCCGAGAGGAGGGTCGAGGTGAGGACCCACGTGGCGTTGCTGGGGGCGGTGTCCAGCAGTTGCGGCAGATCCTTGATCACCGGAACGAGCAGGGTCTGCATCACCGCGACAACGATGCCCGCGAAGGCGAGCACGGGGACCACGGCCCCGCTCGCTCTGCCGGCGGGGCGGTCTGTCGTCGTCTGCGTCATTGAGGGGGGCCTCCAGGCCGGGGAGCGTCGGGTTACATGGACTCTGAACCTTGTATGTCCAGGCAACTATTCCGTTGCTTTGGCACCCTAACGAAAACTTGACCTTTCCTTGGTCTCGAGGGGGGATTGCCGGGGCCGGGGCTGAGCCGGGCAGGGCTGGGCTGGGCTGAGCAGAGCCGGGCAGCACTGAACCGGGCAGGCCGGGAGCAGCGGCCCGGGCGGGGAGCCCACAGGAGGCGGCCTGGTCTCCGGCCTCGTCAACACGTCCCGCACGATGGGCGGTTCCCTGGGTCTGGCGGTCCTGTCCACCTTGGCTGCGTCCGCATCGGCGGGCAGCGCGACCCCGCAGGCCCTGACCGAGGGCTACGCCCTCGCGTTCCGGGTGGGGGCCGTGGTGCTGGCGGCCGGGGTCGTGCTGATGTGGGTGTGGCTGCCGCGGCGGGCGAGGGAGCACCAGGGCACCTGAAAAACCCACGGAAGGCGTGGCCCGGAACGGGGGCGTGACGGCGTTTCCCGGGGGCGCCGCCGCTGTTCGGGCCCGGGGGCGCACTGATCCGACGGCGGGCGCCCGCACGCGGCCCCATGGGCGCTCCAGAGCCTCCCGGTCACTCCGAAAAGGCGGCGCTGACCTGGCCTTTCGTGAGATCCGAACGTACCGTCGGCGGACGCGGAAGGGGGCCGGATGGACCGGAACATACGCACCGTCGACGACGTACTCACCCTGCTCGACGGACTGTTCGCACCGGAGGCCGATCGGTGGACGGGCCGCGGTGCCGACTGGTGGGACCGCTTCTACGCCGACCGGTCGCGGACGGTGCCGTTCTTCGTGGCGAAGCCGGACGAGAGCCTGGTGGCCGCCGTGGAGCGGGGGCAGGCCCGCGCGGGACGGGCGCTCGACCTCGGATGCGGGCCGGGGCGCAACGCGCTGTATCTGGCCGCGCGGGGCTTCGAGGTCGACGCGGTCGACCTGTCCTCGGCAGCCGTCGACTGGGCCCGGGAACGCGCCCGCGAGGCGGGGGCCGAGGGCGTACGGTTCCACCGCGGGGACGCCTTCGCGCTCGCCGCCACAGAACTCACCGGACCGTACGACCTCGTCTACGACTCCGGCTGCTTCCACCATCTCCCTCCGCACCGGCGGGTCAGCTACCTGGCCCTGCTGGAGCAACTCCTGGCATCCGGCGGCCTGTTCGGCATCACGTGTTTCGCCGCCGGGGCCGGAGGGATGGGGTCGGAGCTGCCCGACGGCGACTTCTACCGCGAGGGGGCGGGGCTGAGGGGCGGACTGGCTTACACCCCCGAGGCGTTGCGCGGGATCTTCTCCGGCCTGACCGAGCTCGAACTGCGGCGGATGCGGGACGAGCCGGAGGAGTCGGAGTGCTTCGGCGAGTCCTTCCTGTGGACCGCGTTCTTCAGGCGGGCGTAGGGCACAGGACACAGGCGGACACTGGGCGTCAGAGCCAGCCCTGGCGGCAGACCCTGGTCCTCGGCGAGCAGCACGCGGATGGGTCGGTCGGTCACGGGCTCAGGGCAGGGTGGCCGGTGTCCAGCAGTGAGGTCAGCGTCCGCGTGAACGCCCTCGCCGAATAGTCCGCGTGGTCGCGGATGCGCGCCGCGACCGTGTCGGCGGCGCCGCCCTCCAGGAGGCGGAGGAGCCGGTCGAGGTCCTGCCCGTGCCCCTCCTGGGTGGTCAGGTAGAAGTCCGTCGCGTCGTACGCCATGTGGAAGACGTGCTTCTTCACATCGCTCAGCGTCAGATAGTCGTCGTGCGTCTTGGGGGTCGGCTCGGGCGCGCCCACGCACACCGCCGGGGTGCCGGCGCCCCAGGAGTTGACCGCCAGGTGGTAGGTGTCCGTGACGACCAGCCGGTAGCGGGGCAGGACCCCGACCAGGTCGCCGACGGTGGGGTTCCCCGGGCGGGCCGCGATGTGGCGCACCGCGCCGGGGACCTCCCGGTCGAACCAGGGCAGCCACTCCAGCGGGGCGCCCAGACGGTCGGACAGGCCCTGGCAGAAGCCGGGCAGCCAGTCGGGGATCGGCGTCCGGGCCCCCAGGAAGACGCCGATCGCGCCGCCGTCGGGGACCGACCGGGACCACTCGGTGGCCGGGAGATGGTCGAGGTCGCCGGGGCGGGAGAGCAGCGCCGCGTCCGAACCGAAGTGGTCGGTCGTACGGTCCCGGCGCAGATGCGCGATCTTCGCCGCCGAGAGCGGATCCCGCACCCACATCCGGTGGCTGCGGGTCACCAGGCGGGAGAACAGCGGGCCGTACTCCTTGTCCTCGTAGTCGGACTGCGTGTTGTGCAGGATCGTCCCGCCGTAGCTGACGGTCCGCGCGAGGACCTCGTCCGGCTGGTCCGCGAACAGCAGGGCCCGGTTCAGCTGCGCCCGGGCGTCGTCCCGGTCCGCGGCGAAGCCGAAGTCGAGCAGGCGGTTCGTCGCGTCCTGGGCCAGGTAGTGCCGGGTGTGCAGGAAGTCACCCCAGAAGACGACCGCGTCATGGTCCCGGAGCGAGTCGAGGTGCTCGGCCAGCGGGTGGAAGCGGAACGGGAACTCGGTGCCCCGCGCACCGTCGCGCAGCGGCACGGTCTCCGGCGTGTGCAGGGTGTACCAGGTGGTGTCGACGGCGGTGTCCATCCGCCGCCGCAGGGACTCGAACGCCAGGTCCACGGTCAGCATGCCCGTGTTGCGGTACCCGATGTTCGGCGCGGTGATGACGGCGACGCGTCCCATGTGCTCCAGTTCCCCTAGCAGTTGCCGACGCCTTCGGCGTGTGGTGGCGCAGACCACCGGTCAACGTACACGTCCGCTTCGCTGCGAAAACGTCCCGCCCCCGCCGGCCGCTCCTCCGCCACGTCCGGCGGAAGTTCCGCCGTCACCGCGAACCCGCTTCCGGCCCGCGCCCCCGCCGTCACTCCGGCAGGACACATGTCATCGCCACGCCGATCTGACACAGTGTCAGGAGTCTTCACAACTGCCGGGGCCTCGGCTATACAGAGGGCGCGGGACTGGAACGCGTTTCAGTTCGCGTCCCGGTCCGGCCCCAGACGGCCTCGGTGCGGCCGACGGTGCGGACGGCCGTACCGAGGTCCTTCCTCCGGCGATCAGGAGCCCCATGCCCATCGACGCAGCCAAGGCGCTCGCCGCCGGCCCCCGGACCGGCGAGATCTCCTGGGACCACAGGGACGTGCAGCTCTACCACCTCGGCATCGGCGCGGGCAGCCCCGCCACCGACCCCGACGAACTGCGCTACACCCTGGAGTCCCGGCTGCATGTCCTGCCGAGCTTCGCCACCGTCGCGGGCGGCGGAAAGCCCGGCGTGACCGGCGGTCTGTCCATGCCCGGCATCGAGGTCGAACTGGCCCGCGTCCTGCACGGCGGCCAGAGCCTCGCCATCCACCGGCCCCTCCCGGCGACGGGCACCGCCACCGCGACCAACCGGATCGCCGCCGTTTACGACAAGGGCACCGCGGCCGTCCTCGTGCTGCGCACCGAAGTCGCCGACACCCAGGGTCCGTTGTGGACCAATGACGCCCAGATCTTCATCCGCGGCGAGGGCGGCTGGGGCGGCGACCGCGGCCCCTCCACCCGCCTCGAACCCCCCACCGGCGCACCCGACCGGACCGTCGAGCGGCCGGTCCGCGACGACCAGGCCCTGCTCTACCGCCTGTCCGGCGACTGGAACCCGCTGCACGCCGACCCGGAGTTCGCCAAGCTCGCCGGCTTCGAGCGGCCCATCCTGCACGGCCTGTGCACCTACGGCATCACGCTCAAGGCGGTCGCCGACACGCTCCTCGGCGGTGACGTGACCCGGGTGCGGTCCTACGCCACCCGGTTCGCCGGGGTCGTGTATCCGGGGGAGACCCTGCGGATCCGCATGTGGCACACGCCGGAGTCCACCCGGGTCGCCGTCAGTGCCGTCGAGCGGTCGGACGCGCCCGTCCTCGCCGACACCGTCGTCGAACACACCTGAGTCCAGAACGCCGTACGAGGGGAGCCCGCACCATGCGCGCAGCCGTACTGCACGAGATCGGCCAGGACAAGCTGGAGGTCCTCGACGACGTCGAGGCGGTGGGGTTCGGACCCGGCAAGGTGCGGATCCGGGTGCGCGCCACGGGGCTGTGCCACTCGGATCTGTCCGCGATGAGCGGGGTGCTGCCGCAGCCCGCGCCGTTCGTGCCCGGACACGAGGGGGCGGGCGAGATCCTCGAGGTCGGCGAGGGCGTGAGCCATCTGAAGGCCGGTGACCGGGTCGTGGTGTGCTGGCTGCCCGCCTGCGGCGTCTGCCCCGCCTGCAAGCGCGGCCAGACCGAGCTGTGCCTCGCCGGCTTCATGAACGCCGGCACCCCCAACTTCAAGCGCCCCGGCGGGGACGTCTTCGGCTTCGCCGGCACCGGCACCTTCACCGAGGAGGTCGTCGTCGACGCCGGCTGCGCGGTGCCGATACCCGACGACGTGCCCTTCGACGTCGCCGCCCTCATCGGCTGCGGAGTGACGACCGGGCTCGGCGCCGCGCTCAACACGGCCGACCTGGAGGCCGGTTCGTCGGTGGCGGTCCTCGGCTGCGGGGGCGTCGGCATCTCCGTGATCCAGGGCGCCCGGCTCCGGGGCGCCGCGGAGATCGTCGCCGTCGACCCGATCGAGGCCCGCCGCGAGTCCGCGCTCAAGTTCGGCGCCACCCGGGCGATATCGCCCGACGAACTGCCCGACGCCACACAGCAGATCACCGCCGGCGAGGGCTTCGACCACGTCTTCGAGGTCGTCGGCAAGTCGGCCACGGCACGCACCGCGTACGACAACACCCGGCGCGGCGGCACCCTCGTCGTGGTCGGCGCCGGCGCCATGGACGACTTCCTCCAGCTCAACATGTTCGAGCTGTTCTTCGACGAGAAGCGGATCCTGCCGTCCATGTACGGCGGCGGTGACGTGCTGCGCTCCTACGAACGCACCATCGCCCTGTGGCGGGCCGGCCGGATCGACCTGACGGGCCTGATCACCCACCGGGTCCCGTTCGCCGACATCAACGAGGCCCTGGACCAGATGCGCACCGGGACCGCCCTGCGCACCTGCATCGAGCTGTGAGGAC
>NZ_JBEXSH010000153.1:0-13470 GCF_040613555.1 Streptomyces sp. NPDC006265 | reverse complement strand
GACGGGTCGACGACCTCACCCCAGGTGGAGAAAAGGCGCACGTGCGCCCACTCGCGCACCGAGGCACCGGCCGTCCGGCCGGCTTCCAGGACCAGGGGCTCGATGCCCTGGTCGATCAGGTGGGCGGCGGCGGCCAGGCCGGTGGGTCCGGCCCCGATCACGACGACGGGCAGCTCGGTGGTGGCTGGCGCGTTCACGGCGACTCCTTGCGTGTTTCGACATCTGTCGATGGCTTGTGCGGCCCAGCATGGCACCTGTATTGATGAGCGTCAACATAGACATGCATCGAAACAGCTGGATCCTGCCGAGGGAGCACATCGACGTCGCCGTGATCGGCGGCGGACAGTCAGGCCTCACTACCGTCCATGACCTGCTGCATCGCGGGCTGCGACCAGCGATGCTGGAGGTGTCCGACCGTGCGGCGGGGTCGCGGCCGCGCCGGTACCGGCCCCGATCACCGGCCGCAGCGTGGTCATGGCCGGGGCCGGGAACTCTGCGGTGCAGATCACCGCCGAGCTCGCTGCAGCCACGCGCGTCACGACGGAGACCGGGAGGAGGCCGACGCGATCGTGCTCGCCACCGACTGCCGCCCCGACCTGCCTCACCTCGCTCCGGCTGATGCGCTTGGTTCCGGCGGCTCCGGTGAACAGCGGGCCCGGCCCCCGGTGCGCCGGGGCCGGCTTCCGGCGAGCCGGAGTGGCAGCACAGCCTGTCGTCGAGCTCGCCGCGCGACGTGGGCCGGGACGCCGATCGCGCGTCCCGCCGCCGGGCCGTCCACCTCGCACGCAGGTGGCACCCCTCCCCGCACTGGTTCGACATGTGTCAACATAGACGCATGCCGAACGCGAAGGTGCTGCCACTGCTCGAGCCCGCCGACGGCCAGGACGTGGCGCCGTGCTGCCCGCCGCTGACCGAACGCCCGATGACCGCCGCGGAGGCCGAGACCGCGGCTCGGATGTTCAAGGCGCTGGGCGACCCGGTGCGCCTGCGGCTGTTCTCCGCCGTGGCCTCGCACGAGGGCGGGGAGGCTTGCGTATGCGACATCTCCGACGTCGGCGTCTCCCAGCCCACCGTCTCCCACCACCTGAAGAAGCTCAAGGAGGCCGGTCTGCTCACCTCCGAGCGACGCGGCACCTGGGTCTACTACCGGGTCGAGCCGTCCGTGCTGGCGGCGATGGGCAAGCTGCTGGCCGTGCCGATCGCCGCCTGATCCGGTCGGCGCTCAGTCGTTCGGTCGGTACCAGCCGGGGCCCGTGGCAACCGCGGCGTGTGAACAGGGTGCCGCCCGGCCCCACCCGCTCCGTGTTGATGCCGGCCGGCGGTTCGGCGGCGTCTGCCGCGGCGAACTCGCGGTGCCGCACCGGCTCTTGGCCGAGCGGGCCTTGCCCGCCACCTTCCGCGTCGTGAGGGGCATAGCGCAGACTGCGGCTCCGCACTGATGGCAGATGCCCTGCACCACGCGTTCGTCTCCCGCCTCGTGACAGTCCGGGCAGTGCATCAACTCTCCCTCGGAGCTGCCGTCAGCTGCTGCTCGGCGGTGAACTTCCGCCGCCAGGCGAGCGCGACGTAGACCAGACCGATCAGCACCGGCACTTCGATGAGCGGTCCGACGACGCCGGACAGGGCCTGGCCTGAGGTGACGCCGAAGGTGGCGATGGCGACAGCGATGGCCAGCTCGAAGTTGTTGCCGGCCGCGGTGAACGCCAGGGTCGCGGTGCGGTCGTAGGCCAGGCCCAGGCCCTTGCCGAGCAGGAAGGTGCCGAAGAACATGACCGCGAAGTAGACCAGCAGCGGCAGCGCGATCCGGGCGACGTCCAGCGGCTGGGAGGTGATGGTCTTGCCCTGCAGGGCGAAGAGGACGACGATCGTGAACAGCAGCCCGTACAGCGCCCAAGGGCCGATCTTCGGCAGGAACTTCGCCTCGTAGTCGGTACGACCCAGCTTCTGCTCACCGATGCGGCGGGTCAGGAATCCGGCCAGCAGCGGGATACCGAGGAAGATGACGACGTTCAGCGCGATGTGCCAGACGGACACGTCCAGGCCCTGGCCGTCGCCGAGGCTCATCCAGCGGGGCAGCAGGTCGAGGTAGAACCAGCCCAGCAGCCCGAACGCGAGCACCTGGAAAACCGAGTTCAGCGCGACCAGGACGGCCGCGGCCTCGCGGTCCCCGCAGGCGAGGTCGTTCCAGATGATGACCATGGCGATACACCGGGCCAGGCCGACGATGATCAGACCGGTGCGGTACTCGGGCAGGTCCGGCAGGAAGATCCACGCCAGGGCGAACATCACCGCCGGTCCCACGATCCAGTTGATGACCAGTGAGGAGGCCATCAGCTTCTTGTCGCCGGTCACGCGGTCGATCCGGTCGTAGCGGACCTTGGCGAGGACCGGGTACATCATGACCAGCAGGCCGAGCGCGATCGGCAGGGAGACTCCGCCGATCTCGATCTTCGCAAGCGCGTCGTTCATGCCCGGGATGATCCTGCCCAGGCCCAGACCGACGGCCATGGCGACCAGGATCCACACCGCGAGGTAGCGGTCGAGGGTGGAGAGCTTCTTGACGATCGAGTCGCCCGCGTCCGGGTCGGCGCTGCGGTCGCGGGCGGTGGTGGGCTCGGTGGAGGTCACGGACAGGCCCTCTTGTTCTCGGCGGCGGTGCGGGCCAAGGCGGCGAGTTCGGCGAACTGCTCGGACAGACCGGCCAGGACCTCGGGCTTGAGCTTGTAGTAGGTGAAGCGGCCGCACGGCTCGGTCTCCACGATCCCGGCTTCGCGCAGCACCTTCATATGGTTGGACAGGTTGGTCTGCTTGGCTCCGGTCTCCTCGACCAGGTGCGTCGTGCAGAGCGTCTCGCGCGCCAGCAGGGTCACGATCTTCAGGCGGAGCGGATCGCCCAGCACCCGGATCACATCAGCGTCGACTGAAGTCAGCATGCGCTGATACTGTCACATCATCGCTCGCTGACACCAGCGGGGGCTGAAGTCACTGGCGGGCCGAGGTCCGCCATGAAACCAGAGAGAACGATCACCATGGCCGACAAGCCGTCCGTCCTGTTCGTCTGCGTCCACAACGCCGGCCGCTCCCAGATGGCCGCCGCGTGGCTGACCCACCTGGCCGGAGACCGCGTCGAGGTACGCTCCGCCGGCTCCGACCCGGGCGACCAGGTCAACCCGGCCGCCGTCCAGGCCATGGCCGAGGTCGGCATCGACATCTCCGCCGAGACGCCGAAGATCCTCACCATCGACGCGGTCCGCGAGTCGGACGTCTGCATCACCATGGGCTGCGGCGACACCTGCCCTGTCTTCCCCGGCAAGCGCTACCTCGACTGGAAACTCGACGACCCGGCCGGCCAGGGCGTCGAGGCCGTCCGCCCGATCCGCGACGAGATCAAGGCCCTCGTGGAGGGCCTGATCACCGAGATCGCCCCAACGAAGCCGGAGGCGACGGCGTGAGCGAGATACGCGACGTCATGATCACCGGCTCCGGCCCCGGCGGACACACCGCCCTCACTCAGCTCAGCCCCCTGCTGTTCGGCAGCAGCGTCATCGTCGGCGGATCACTGACCACCACGACCGGTTGCGGGACGTATGGCTCGGAGCGATTCCCACGCCGCGCGCAGCGGTGGTGGTTGACCGACCCCCGCCGGATGTCTCCAGGGGTGCGGAGCGGGTGAGCCGCACGGCTGGATGCGGTGCGTCAGCCGGCCTGCTCGGCAGCGGCGAGCAGGCCGAGCGCGTTGCGGATGCCCTGTTCGAGGAGGTCGTCGGCGAGTCGCTTGTCCGCCAGGGCGCGGGCGAGTTGCAGGGTTCCGACCATCATGGCGTAGACGCCGAGGGTCTTCGTGCGCACCGAGCGCGGGTCGGCGGGGGCCAGACGCTCGCAGATGCCGTCGACGACAGCCAGCACACCGTCGGTGTACGCCTGCCTGGTCGCGTCCGGGCAGCGGCCGATCTCGTCGAGGAGCGCGGCGGAAGGGCAGCCGTCGTCGGGGCTGTCGCGGTGCTGGGGCGACAGATACCACCGCACGATCTGCTCGAGTCCGGCGATGCCGGGGGCCGCCTGCCCGACGACGTTCGCGTACTGCGCGCGCAGCTGCTCGGCGACGGCTGTGGCGACCAGGTCGTCCTTGGACTCGAAGTGGGCGTAAAAGGCGCCGTTGGTGAGCCCGGCGTCCGCCATGAGCGTCGAGATGCCCGAGCCGTCGATGCCGTCCCGCTTGAACCGGCGACCGGCGGTCTCGATGATCCGCCGCCTCGTCACCTGCTTGTGTTCTTTGCTGTACCGCACCACGCCGGACTCCCTTGTTCGCCGGAAAGGTCACTCGCCCCTCCGCCGACCGCCCCCATCGTATGATATTGCGAACGTACTCCAATGGTGGGCCGACGACGCCCACTCGAACTCGATGTCCGCGACGCGAACCCGAGCGGGTGGGTGTGGCCCCCGTACGGCGGCGGTGAGCGGTAACCCCGCTCACGTCATGCTGATGACGACCTTGCCTGCTTTGGCCCTCCCTTGCTGGGCGTAATCCAGGGCCTCCCGGGTCGCCTCGAACGGGAAGACGTGGTCGATGACGGGTCGTATCCCGCCCGCGTCGACGAGCGTGGCGAGCTCGCGCAGCTGGTTCCCGTCGGCCCTCATGAAGAGGAACGAGTACGCCACGTTCCGACGTCGGGCCCGCTGTCGGGTTCGGAAGCTCAACGCGCTGATCACCAGGCGGATGACCGGATGCGCTCCCAGTTCCCGGGCGAACGCGGCGTCCGGAGAGCTTAGTCCGTGCCGCCCCATTCGGCCACCAGCACGGTGCACGTCACCGCGGCCGCCATCAGGGCGAAGCCGACGTAGGCGAAGGCGACCGCGGCGGTCCTGCGAGCGGCCTGGTCACTTCTCTCGCCAGTGACTTGCTAGCGTGGCGCAGTAATCGCCTACTGCGTCTGTATCGGTCCGGGGGGATCATGCGCCAAGTCGCCAGAGCATCGGTGCTCGCTGCAACCTGTCTGAGTCTTGCCGCCTGTTCTGATGGAGACGGCAAGAGTGATCCGCAGCCGAGCCCGCACACCGCGCTCAGGTTCGGGCAGACCGCCGAAACCGCCGGCGCCGGGGCGAAGGGCGTCGCGGAGATCACCCCGGAAACCGTCGTCTACGTCGACAAAGCCGGCGGCGACACCCCGGAGCACGGTCTCTTCGCCGTGGTTACGTTCAAAGCCGGAAATCGGGCCGAGGAGTCGGTGACGACCACTGCCGCCCAGGGCGCCTTCCGGTGGAAGACGCTTGACGGGAAGACCATCAAGGCCGGAAACAGCGAGGGGGCGGGAAACATCGCTCCCGTCGGCTTCAACGACGGCGGTGGCAAGCCGGCGGTGCGGGCCAACACCTACCAGGTCAACACCGTTGCGTTCGACATCACCAGCGTCGAGAAGGGTGGCGCCCTCGTCTACGTCGATGGCGACGGCGTCGCATTTCGTTGGAAGGTCCCTTCCAGGAATTCAGGGCCCGCTGCGAATGCGCTGAAGTCCACGTTGAAGTAGGCCGCTCCCGCCGAGGAGTCCTTGCGGAGGGCGCAGGGCTTGCCAAGGTGAGGAGGGCGTCGCGGCGGACAGAAGCGGCTGCACGCCGCCACGCTGACGCGGAAGTGTCGGCCCCCCACGGGACCCGGCGCCGGGTGCGGCGGGGCCGACCGCGCTGATTCCAACCCGGGAATCTTCCAGCTGCGGCGTCCTGGCAGGCAGAAGCCGCAGGCCCGTCCGGCGGTTGTCGGCTCAGCCGTTCAGGATGCCGCCGACCTTGGTGAGGGGGACCGTATCCGCGGCCCGCGGAACCGTCACGCGGACCGGCTCACCGATGTCCGCGAGGGTCATGGTCAGTGTCGCTCGCGTGCGGGACATGTTCACGCTCATGCGGGTCTGCACCAGCCGTCCCCGGCCGTCGACCCACGCGTCGGCGAAGACCGGGAGGTCGCTGCCCAGGGCGTCGCGGGCCTGGTTCATCCTCGTGCGCACGTCCGGGGCCATGCGCCGGGTGACGATCCGGTGGTCGAGGATGCCGCGGTAGTGCACGGCGCGCACCCCCTGGACGTTCTCCTCGCCCTCCCGGGAGATCTTGCGCATTGCGGCGATTTGCTGCAGGACGTGCTCGGGGTCGTTGAGCGGGGGCCGCAGCAGGTAGTGGGCCTCCGCTTTGTCCCGGGGCATCACCCCCCAGGCGTCCTCGCCGACTCCCTGGGCGCCGTTGATGTAGATCTTGCCGTTCGCGAAGACCTGGTCGCTGTGGTCGATGGCGCCGCCGGGAAGATCGACAGCAAGGTGGCCCTTGTCCGCCGCGAAGTCGAAGCCGCCGGTGACGGTGAGGCCGTACACCTCGCTCTCACCCTCCAGTTCGATCTCCTGACGAAACCCGGCACTGTCCTCGCGGAGAGCCGCCACGGCTGCTCGCACGGCAGAGCGGGAGTCGGAGGACGATTCTGACGGCGACGCGGCCGCGGGCTTGTCACCATTTCCGGCGTGCGCCGCGGAGCAGCCGACGCACAGCAGCGCAGCGGCAACGGCGAGGACAAGAGGACGAGGCATGGGATTCTCCGAGGTTTCTTGGGCGAGCACTCGGCCACTGCGGCACCGCATCGCCCCGAGATCTTACGGAGTCACGCACAGCAGTACGAATCAGAATGGGGCGCGTCAGATGCCCGGTCAGTACCGAGGGCGCGCTGACGCTCAAGGCTCCCCTCGGGAAGAGCGAGCCCGCGCTCCCGACGCGTCCGCGAATTGCCGCTCACGCGTCACCCGTCGATACGTTGCCGATATTCCCGCCCGAAGCGACTGAACGCTCACCGCTCGCGGTCACGGCAGAAATGGGAGGACCCGGCTGCCCAGGGCTGATGCGTTCTCAGTCGGCGAGATGAGCTGATCGCCTGCGTCATCTTCCCCGTTGGGTCGACGTGTTGAAGCGGATCGAACAGGGTTGGAAGCGTGCCGGTTTGGCGTACGTTCCGGGTGCCGGAGGATCGTCGGGCGGCGGGGATCGGTGCCAGTTCTGGCCGGGCGGGCGGACCTGGCTGTTCGGCCGGGATCTCTCCCGCGGCTTCGGTAAGCGTCTTCAGCGCACCAGGAGATCGATGGCGACCTCCAGTCGTTCGAGGTAGAAGTCCCGTGATGCGGCCTGGTGCTTTAGGCCGGTCGATGCGCTGATCATCGTCTGGGCGACTTGGCGGGCCGCCGCTTGTCCTGCCTCGACGGCGATCGCGTCTGTGATCAGTTGCTCGAAACGTTGCGGCATGGTCTCGACGATCTCCCCCAGGAGGCCGGGGTTGTCCTCGATGACCACCGCCACATCGCGTGTCAGCGGGCCGATGTAGCGGCCCGCCCACTGGTCGAACGCATCGAGGAGGCGCTGTGCAAGGGGTCGGCCGGTGTCGGCGAGGACGTGTTCGACCGCTGTGATGTCGCGCTCCAATGCCTGGGCGACGGCGGCGCGGAACAGGCTCTCCTTCGAGGAGAAGAGGAAGTAGAGCCCGGGCCGGGAGATGTCCGCCGCCCGCGCCACCTCCTCCAGCGAGGTCTTCCGGTAACCGAATCGCGCGAACGTGACCATGGCGGAGTCCAGAACCATGGTCCGACGGTCGGTGTCGGCGACTGTCGACGGCAGGTGACTGGCAGCGGGACTGTTCATGGGACCGAGCATACGAGCGAGAGTCGTACTATACAAATCAAGACTAGTAAGTATAGTCACCGCCATGACTACTCGCGAACCCATCTCCATGCCCTTCACCGCCTCCAGCACCGCGGACGAGGTACTGCGGGGCGTCGACCTCACCGGCGTCCGCGCGATCGTGACGGGAGCTTCCTCCGGAATCGGGATCGAGACGGCTCGCGCGTTGACCGCTGCCGGGGCGGAGGTGACGCTCGCCGTCCGGAACACGACGGCGGGGGACGCCGTCGCTGAGACGATCGAGAAGTCGACCGGAGGGATACGGCCCCGAGCCGTCCGGCTCGACCTTGCCGAAAGGACCACCGTCACGCGATTCGTTGACGCGTGGGACGGCCCGCTGCACCTGCTGATCAACAATGCGGGCGTGGTCACTGGTGGCCTCGAACGCACACGTGAGGGCTGGGAGCTGCAATTCGCGACGAACTATCTTGGCCACTTCGCCCTCGCCGCCGGCCTTCATGACGCCCTGGCCCTGGGAGCGGCCGACCGCGACGGAGCACGGATCGTCTCGGTCAGTTCGACGGCGCACATGCGTGCCGGCATCGACTTCGACGACCTCCACTTCGAGCGTCGCAGCTACGATCCCCAGATTGCCTACGCCCAGTCGAAGACGGCGAACTCTCTATTCGCCGTCGAGGCAAGTCGCCTCTGGGCGTCCGACGGCATCATTGCCAATGCGGTGAACCCCGGCGGTGTCGCGACGGGACTGCAGCGGAACTTCACAACGCAACAGAAGGAGTCGCTCGATGCGGCCGAAGCCGCCGGAGTCTTCACGTACAAAACGGTCGAGCAGGGGGCTGCCACCAGCATCGTTGCGGCCGTCGCCCCGGAGTTCGCGCACTCCGGAGGCCACTACCTCGACGATTCGCAAGAGGCCTACACCGTGACGAACGACGCCGACCTCGCGCAGCACCCGCACGGTGTCAAGGAATGGGCGCTCGATCCCGCCACCGCCAAGCGCCTCTGGACGGTCTCGACCGACCTGCTCCACGTCTGACCTCTCGACGCCACAGCAAGCGGTATCGCCGCCTTCTTGGTTGGTCACCGCATCGACCCACAAGGCCGGTAGCACATGGCCTGCGAAGATGGCCACGTCCGATGCGCAGAGCCAAAACCCGGTCGGTTCCTCTCCGAGAACCCGGTGCGGGGCCCGCCTTCGGCGCGACCGAGACGCTGCCAGCGCGGCTGAACACGCTGAACTTGACAGAGAAGTACGCGCAGGCGTGGTCGGATAACCCAGTGCGGCAACGAGAGAGGCGACCCCTGATGATCAAGGTTGTCGAAACCTTTGATCATGAACAGGGGTCGCGTTCGCGTGCCATCCTCCCTGATCGGTGTCCTGCAGCGCCACTGCGCGGACATCGACTCCGCCTGCCCGGAACTCGAACCAGAGCAGTTCACCTCTTTGGCCGAGGTGCTGGGGCAGATACCCGATCCGCGCCGTGTCCGGGGCCGCCGCTACCACCTGGGCTCCCTGCTCGCGCTGTGCCTGGTCGCCGTCCTCGGCGGAGCCACGTCCCTGGCCGCCAGCGCCCGCTTCGCTGCCGACACCGGCTCCGACCTGCGCGAACAACTCGGACTGACCTCCAGCACGCCGAACGCCTCCACGATGGGAAGGGTCCCTGGCCCGCCTGGACGGCGACGCGCTCGACGACGCCGTGGGTGCCTGGCTCGCCCGCTACGCCACCGATCCGGTCGACGAACCCGGCGACACGCTGGTCGGCCTGGCCGTCGACGGCAAAACCGTGCGCGGGTCCCGCACCGACGGCCAAGCCGTCCACCTGCTCGCCGCTGCGCTCCACTCATGCCAGACCGTAATCGCCCAGCGCCAGGTCGCCAGGAAGAGCAACGAAATCCCCGCCTTCGCCCCACTGCTGGACCGGATCGACCTGCGTGGCGTCGTCGTCACCGCCGATGCGATGCACACCCAGCGCGCCCACACCGAGCACGTCATCGCCGTCGGCGGTCACTACCTGCTGGTGGTCAAGGGGAACCAGAAGAAGCTGCGCAAGCAGCTGCGGCGCCTGCCCTGGCGTCAGATTCCGCTACAGGCCCGCACCACCGGGGCCGGGCACGGCCGCCGCGAGGTTCGCCGTCTGAAAGTCTGCACCGTCCGTCCCGGCCTGCTCCTCCCGCACGCTGTCCAGGCCATGGAGATCAAGCGCCGCCGCACCCACCGCAAGACCGGCAAGTTCGAGACGAAGACCGTCTACGCGGTCACCAGCCTGCCACCCGAGCAGGCCTGCCCGCCACAACTCGCCGAACTCGTCCAGAACCACTGGTCAGTTGAGGCCCTGCACCACATCCGAGACGTCACGTTCAGCGAGGATGCCTCGCGAGTACGCACCGGCACCGCGCCATGGCGACCCTGCGCAACCTCGCCATCGGACTCATGCGCCAAGCAGGCTGGACCAACATTGCCGCCGCAGTCGATCACTACAGGTCACAATCCCATCACGCTACCGCCATGCTCCGACTCACAGCCTGAGAACGCATCACCCCTGCCCGGCTGCCTGAACAAGGTGTAGGCGGTGAGTGCAAGACCGGCCAGCCCGGCCGTACCTCCTGCCACACTGGCCCAGGGGTCCACCCTGTCGACGTCCAGCACGCCGCCCACGACCAACCCGACAGCCCCCGCCATGCAGAGCCCGATCCCCGACCACATCAACACCCTCGACAGCCCCGTCGTGCGGCCAGCATCGCGCGGGCGGGCAGCGGCTCGCAGGCATTCACGGCGCCGGCTCTCGCAGCGTGAAGGGCAGCGGAACTGGCTGTTCGTGCCCGGCGGGCCGGGGCTGGGGGCCGAGTCCGTGGCGGGTCCGGCCCCGGGCGGTCGTTGTCCCGGGCACGAGGTGGCCGGTCGACCTGCCGGGAGATGGTTCCAACCGTGGTGTGCCGCAGGTGCGCGCCCGTCCGTACGGGCAGTGGCCGAGTGTCCTGGCCGAGGCGGCTCGGCTGTGGGACGACGTGGTCATGGTCGGCCATTCCACCGGCGGCATGTTCATGCTGTCCGCTCCCGAGTTGGAGGCCTTCCGGGCCGGCCCCCCGATGAACCATCACCGCCGCCGGCCCTGCGAAGTCCAATACGTGAGGCTGCTGCCCGCCCACCATGGGGCAGCAGCCCCGGCCGCCGGTGCGGTCGGCGCGTCGCCGTTTCAGGCGGTCGTGATGAACCGCTCCCACGCACGGTGGTCGGACATCAGCTCCTGCAACTGTTCCAGCACCGAGGTGCCGTTCTGCCCGACCACGACGCCCGGCGCGTCGACAGGGATCCCGACCGCTTCCAGCGCCGCGTCGCCGCCCGCCCAGGCGCCGATCGACTTGCCGTGGCGGAACGCCTCCGACAGCAAAAGGCTCACCCTCGGATCGACCGTCCGGGGCACACCTGCGGGCAGTGCCTTGGCGTCGCGGGAGCCGTAGGCGTCGCTGCCGGCGGCGGGTGCCCCGGCCACCAGCAGCGCGTCGAACTCGATGGACCGGGCGGTCACGAACGTCCGCTGGACGGTGACCGCGTCGTCGCCCTCGCCGAGCTTGCCGCCCGTGGGGGCGACGACCAGCGGCACCATTCCCGCGCCGAGCACTGCCTCGCGCACCGCGCGCACGCCGTCCAGGTCCCCGTCCGGGCCGGTGACGATGCCGACGAGCCGACCGTCGGTGGGCCAGGACTGCCCGACCTGGGACAGCGCCGGGCTCGGTTCGACCTCGGCGAGCGGCACGGACGGTTCGGGCGCCGGCAGCCCCAGGCCCTCGGCGACGCGCGCACACAGCTCGGCGTCGATGTTGGCAAGCACCTTCAGGCCCCGCTCCTTGATGGCCTGTTCGTAGCATTTGCCGAGCTCGAAGGTGTAGGCGGCGATGATGTGTTCCCGCTCCACCGCGCTCATGCTCAGCCAGAACCGGCGCGGCTGGCTGAAGTGGTCGGAGAACGACTCGGGAGCCTGACGGACCTTCGTCGCCTCCGGCACCCGTACCGGCGCCTCGATGTACGCCCCGGTGTCCGCCCCGGCCAGGAACGGGCAGCCGCCGTCGAGCGAGTTGGGCCGGTACGGTGCGACGCCCCGGTGCACGGCGTCCTGGTGGAAGCCGTCCCGCAGCATGTCGTTGACCGGCGAGTGCGGCCGGTTGATGGGGATCTGCGAGAAGTTCGGGCCGGCCAACCGGGTGATCTGGGTGTCCAGGTAGGAGAACAGCCGCCCGGCCAGCAGCGGGTCGTCGGTGATGTCGATGCCGGGCACGAGGTGACCGACGTGGAAGGCCACCTGCTCGGTCTCGGCGAAGTAGTTCGACGGGTTGCGGTTGAGCGTCAGCAGCCCGATCGGCTGGACGGGGGCGAGCTCCTCCGGGACGAGGTTGGTCGCATCGAGCAGGTCGATGCCCTCGAAGGTCTGCTCGGGGGTGTCGGGGAAGGTCTGGATGCCCAGCTCCCACTCCGGGTAGGCGCCCGCCTCGATGGCGTCGGCGAGGTCGCGGCGGTGGAAGTCGGGGTCGACGCCTCCTGCGATCTGCGCCTCCTCCCACACCAGGGAGTGCACACCGAGCTTCGGCTTCCAGTGGAACTTCACCAGCGTGGTGGAGCCGTCGGCGGCCACCAGGCGGAAGGTGTGGACGCCGAAGCCCTCCATCATCCGGTAGGAGCGCGGAATGCCCCGGTCGGACATGTTCCACAAGGTGTGGTGGGCGGCCTCGGTGTGCAGCGTGACGAAGTCCCAGAAGGTGTCATGGGCGCTCTGGGCCTGCGGGATCTCCCGGTCCGGGTGCGGCTTGCCGGCGTGGATGATGTCCGGGAACTTGATGGCGTCCTGGATGAAGAAGACCGGCATGTTGTTGCCGACCAGATCGAAGACGCCTTCTTCGGTGTAGAACTTGGTCGCGAACCCGCGGGTGTCCCGCACCGTGTCGGAGGACCCCCGGGAGCCCAGCACCGTGGAGAAGCGCACGAACACCGGGGTCTCCGCGCCCGCCGCCAGGAACGCCGCCTTCGACACGCCGGCCGCGGTGCCGTAGCTCTTGAAGACGCCGTGCGCCGCCGCGCCGCGGGCGTGCACGACCCGCTCCGGGATGCGCTCGTGGTCGAAGTGCATGACCTTCTCGCGCAGGTGGTGGTCCTGCAGCAGCACCGGTCCGCGCGGACCCGCCTTGAGCGAGTGGTCGGTGTCGTACAGCCGGGTGCCCTGAGCATCCGTGAGGTAGGC
The DNA here is from genome assembly GCF_040613555.1 of Streptomyces sp. NPDC006265. NCBI lineage: Bacteria > Bacillati > Actinomycetota > Actinomycetes > Kitasatosporales > Streptomycetaceae > Streptomyces > Streptomyces sp. NPDC006265. The sequence continues at coordinate 580 of NZ_JBEXSH010000153.1, read as the reverse complement.
GCCCGACTGTGCCATGCGTGCCTGGGCCGCGCCGGTGGCCTGCCCCGTGGGTGACATCGTGTCCGGGCCGCTCTGGTCGGGCTTGGGCGGCAGGGGTTCGCGCGATTCCGTCGGCTCCGCGACACCGGGGGATTCCGGGGCCGGCTTACCCGGAATGCCTTCCTCCGGTCCCGCGCCGGTGCCCTGGATGGCTTCGGTGACCTTGTCCGCCGCCCGCTTGAGGGGATTGGGCTGGCTCATCGCTATCGTTCCTCCGCTTGACCGGCCACGTCCAGCGCGGCCATGTGCATGGGGGTGCCGTGAGATGCGGCGCCGGGTACCCGGCTGTTCCGTACTAATCACCGGTCGGGCTTGTCGGGCACGGTTACCGCCAAGGTTCCACGGGGCCGCGCCCTTCGCATGCGGCGCAAGCCAGGGGGGTGAGGGCAGCGTGCCGTGGGTGGGCCGGGCGGTTCGACGATCCGCCGGGCCCGGCGTGAACAGCGCCCGCTCGGCGATACGGGGCCGGGCGTGGGGACCGCCTCCCGGCACTCCCATCAACGAATCAGTTGCGCGTCTGAAGTGCCTCGCTCAGTACGCC
>NZ_JBEXSH010000152.1:0-13487 GCF_040613555.1 Streptomyces sp. NPDC006265 | reverse complement strand
GAGTACGTCCAGTACGAGGGCTTCCGGCCGGCACGCCGAGAGCACGCACCGGACGCCGCTCCTCAACGGGCAAACGTTGCCTGTCGCGGCACTAGCATGAGCGGCGTTGAAAGATCGAGGAAGGTGCGCCATGGCGAAAGCTGCCCGGCAGGCTCAGCCGCGGTCCAGTGTCTGGCTGGAGGGCAAGGCGCACCGGCGGCGCGGTGGCGGGCAGCCGTCGGGGCTGGACCGGCACCGGATCGTCGAGGTATCCGTGCGGTTGCTGGACGCCGAGGGGTTGCCGAAGTTCTCCATGCGGCGGCTGGCCGGCGAGCTGAACGTCACGGCGATGTCCGTCTACTGGTACGTCGACACCAAGGACGACCTGCTCGAACTCGCCCTGGACAAGGTCATGGGCGAGATGCGGCTGCCCGATCCGGACGCCGCCGGTGAGGACTGGCGGGACCAGGTGCGGGCGCTCGCCCGGGAGTACCGGACGCTGCTGGTGGGCCACCCCTGGGTGTCCGCGCTGGTCGGGGTCTTCCTCAACATCGGCCCCCACAGCCTGGCGTTCTCACGGGTCGTGCAGCGCGTCGTCCGCAGGACCGGGCTGCCCGCGAAACGCATGACGAGCACGATCTCGGCCGTCTTCCAGTTCGTCTACGGCTACGGCACCCTGGAGGGCCATCTCGCCTCCCGGGCCGCCGCCGGCGGCATGAGCGTGGACGAGTACTTCCAGCAGGCCCTGGACACCGTGACCGCCGCCCCGCAGGCCGCCGACGTCCTCCAGGAGTCCCGGGAGATCATGGCGGCGCGCGGCGGCGACACGGTCGCCGAGATGCTGGAGCGCGACTTCGGGTTCGCGCTGGAACTGCTGATCGCGGGCATCGAGGCGATGGTCGCCCGCGAGGCGGAAGCCGCCGGGGAGAGCTGACCTACTCCCCCTCCACCAGCCGCGCCGGGAACCCCCCGGTCGCCACCGGCCCCCACCGCTCGGGCGTGATCCGGATGATCGACTTGCCCTGCTTGAGCATGGCCGCGCGGTACTCGTCCCAGTCGGGGTGCTTCCCGGCGATGTTCCGGTAGTACTCCACGAGCGGTTCGACGGAGTCGGGGGAGTCGACGACCTCGGCCGTGCCGTCGATCTGCACCCAGGGGCCGTTCCAGTCGTCGCTGAGCACGAGCAGGCTCACGCGCGGGTCCCGCTTGGCGTTGCGGGTCTTGGCGCGCTCCGGGTAGGTGGAGACCACGATCCGGCCGGAGTCGTCGACACCGCAGGTCAGCGGGGAGCCCTGGGGACCGCCGTCGGTCCGCCGGGTCAGCAGGATCGCGTGGTGCCGGGGGCGTACGAAGTCGAGCAACTCGTCCAGGGAGACGCGGGTGTTCGTCGCGATGTTCGGTGCCATGGGCCGCAGCCTACGACGCCAGGGCTTCGGCGAGGTTGTCGTACACGGGGACGTCCCGGCGCAGGCCCATCAGCTCCAGGACGCGGCTGGTGATCCCCTCCGGCCGGGCCACCAGACGCACCGCGGCCCCGGGGCGCAGCCCGCGTCGTACGTCGTTGATGAGGCGGATGCCCTGGGAGTCCATGAAGGATGTCGTGGACAGGTCGAGGACGAGGACCTCGAGCCGGTCGCCGCGGGCTCGAACCGCGGACATGAGGAGCGGCAACAGCTCCGCCGCGTTGCAGAAGTCGATCTCGGCGGGCATCGTGAGGTGGACGCGGCCGGGGAGGTCGCGCGGGTCTGTGGGATTCGTGAAGAAGGTCACGGCACTCACCTGGCAGACGTTCGTCCGGATTCCGGTAAGGCCGCTTCCTGACCCGTGGTGCCATTCCACCATGCGGGGGGCGGGTGGCGGAAGCGCCCGTGGCGGCGTCGGCCGGACGTCACTTGGAGGCAACCGAACAGTTAGAGTGCTGTCCGTCCTGTGCTCGCAGTCGGGAATGTGCTGCGGAGCTCTCCTGCGCACGGCCGTTTGGCCGTGCATGCCGAAGAGGTTCGTGGTGGCTGCGTCCGAGTTTCCTGATTTGCCCCGTTTTCCGGTCGGCTACGAGCTGGCCGAAGCACTGACGGTGGCGTCGCAGCAACTGCACGAGACCCTCACACCCCACAGCACGCTGCGCACCGCGGTCCGGCTGGCCGTGCATCTCATGCCGGGCGCCGAACACGCCGGCATCTCCGTGATCGAGCGCGGCAACAAGATCCGCACGCTCGCCTGGACCGACGAGGTCGTGCGCTCCGCCGAGTCCCGGCACACCGGCCGCGAACAGCAGGGACCGTGGGACCAGTTGTGGAACAGCCCGGTCGCGCGGATAACGGACAGCGAGGCGGACGACGGCTGGGACGTGCTGGCGGCCCTGGGCCTGCGCTCGGCGCTGTCGCTGCGGCTGCGCGCCGACCGGCGCCGGCTGACCGTTCTCACGGCCTACGCACGCAAACCGGGCGCCTTCGACGAGGAGGCCACGCGCGTCGGCCGGCTGTTCAGCGCGCACGTCAGCATCGCCCTGGACTCCGCGACCGTGCACGAACAGCTCACCGAGGCCATGCACACGAGGGACCTGATCGGCCAGGCCACCGGCATCCTCATGGAGCGCCAGGGCATCGACGCGGCCGCGGCCTTCGAGAGCCTGGTGCGGGCCTCCCAGCGGGAGAACGTGAAGCTGCGCGATCTCGCCCGCCGGATCGTGGGTGCGCCCAACGCCCCCTGAGGTGAGCTGAATTACATCGGTGGCGTGTCCGGCCGGTGACGGGATACCCGTACGGTCATGAGCTCCGAGACGTCCGACACGCTGGACCAGGCGATGGTGCGCAGCAGTGGTCTCGACACCCTGCTGCGCGATCTGACCGACCGCGCGGTGCAGGAAGTGCCCGGCGCCGAGGCGTGCAGCATCACCGTGCGCCGTGCCGGCCGGCTGCTCACCCTGGCCGGCAGCGACGGCATGCCCAGTGGCCTGGACCTGCGGCAGTACGAGAACGGCTCGGGGCCCTGTGTCGACGCGGCCGAGACCGGCGAGGAGCAGTACGCCCCGGATCTGACCGAGGAGTCGCGCTGGCCTTCGTACCCGGAGTACGCGCTGTCCGCGGGCGTCCGCTGTGCGCTGGCGGTACCGGTCGCCGTCGAGGGCGAGGGCGGCGCTGCGATCAACTTCTACGGGGTGCGGGCCGGAGCGCTGGGCACGGGCCGGGACGCGGCCCGTGCCTTCGCGGCCCGGTCCGGGGACGCGATCGACGTGGCGCTGCGGATCGAGCGCCGGCGCCAGTCGGCGGCCGATGTGCGCACCGCGCTGCTCTCCCGCAGCGTCATCGACCAGGCGATCGGCATCCTGATGGCCCGGGAGCGGATCGACGCGCGGATCGCGCTGGAGCGGCTGCGCCGGGCCTCGCAGGACCGGAACGTCAAGCTCCGGGACCTGTGCGGCCAGTTGGTGGCGAGAGTGTCCGCCCCGGACTCACGCCGTGGGAAGTGATTCGCCCTGCACGGCCTGGATGTCCAGCTCCACCTTGAGCGTCGTGCCGACGGCGGCGATGCCCGCCCGGAGGACCTGGTTGTAGTTCATCGCGAAGTCCTCGCGGTGCAGCTCGGTCGTGGCGCGGAACGCCGCCCGGGTGCCGCCCCATGGGTCCGGACCCGTGCCGAGGTAGGCCAAATCGAGGTCCACGGGCCGTACGACCCCGTGCATGCCCAGTTCGCCGTGGACGGTCCACCGGTCGGACCCGGTCGCCGTCAGCCCCGTGGACCGGAAGGTGATCTCCGGGAACCGCTCGACGTCCAGGAAGTCCGGCGACTTCAGGTGTCCGTCGCGCATGCCGTTGCCGGTGTCGACGGACGCGGCCCGGATCACCGCCTCCACACGCGACTTGGTGACGTCGTCCGGGGCGATCTCGATCGAGCCGGAGAACTGCGTGAACCGGCCGTGCACGCTGGAGATGCCCAGGTGCTGGGCCACGGCGGCCACGCTGGAGTGCACCGGGTCGACGGTCCACGGCCCGGGCGTCGGCAGCTCGGTGCCGCCTTGCCGGGCCAGCGTCACCGAGCCGACCCCGGCCCGCCCGCTCGCCGTGACGATCACGCTGGAGGCCGCGGGCGCATAGCCCACCGCCGTGACGATGACGGTGTACGCCCCCGGCTCCATCGGCGTCGCGTCCCGTACGGCGCCCTCCGCGTCGGCCTCGGCCCGCAGCACCTGCGCACCGGTCATGTCCGCCACCGTGACGACCGCGTGCGACACGGCCCATCCGTCCCGGGTACGGATCCTCGCGGTCAGTCCCATCTCAGCTACTCCTCAGAAAGAAGCCGGCCCGCGACAGGGGGCGCACCTCCGCTCAGAGCGCGCCCACCCGTCACGGGCCGGGGTCGTTGCTACTCGCCGGGGTGGGCGAGTTCGATGTCGTGGGCGTCGGTGCCGGCGCCCGTGACCGTCAGGGCGGTGGCCACCGGCGGGTAGCCCGTGGCGATGACCGTGTACTCGCCGCCGTCCAGGTCGGTGAAGGCGTACGCCCCGTCCGTCCCGGTCGTGGCCGAGCCGACGACATTGCCCGCCTGGTCGACCAGCGTCACCCGGGCATCGGCCAGCGGGCCGTGCGGGGCGTGGACGACACCCTGGACGCGGGCGCCCGAGTCCAGGTCGATCTCGACCCGGGTGACCCCGGCGCCGCCCACCTCGACGGGCAGGGCGCGCGGCCGGTACCCGGCGGCGTTCACCGCGACGGTCACCGCCCCCGGCACCAGCTCGGCGAAGGAGAACTCGCCCTGCTCACCCGTGGTCCCGTTGGCCAGCAGGTCCCCGCGCACATCCGTCACGATGACCATGGCGTCCTTGACCTGCTGTCCGCTCTCGGCGGCCCGCACCAGGCCGGTCAGCCCGCTGGTGCCGCTGAGCAGGATGTCGTAGGCGACCGGCTCGCCGTTCACCACGACCGTGGACGCCTGGGGCTGGAAGCCGTCGGCGGAGGCGATCAGGACGTACGACCCGGAGCCCGGGACGTCCACCGCGTACGAGCCGTCGGCCTGCGCCACGGACCGGCCCAGCTGGCGCCCGGCCGGCGAGATCAGCGTGACGGCGGCCTGCGGCACGGGCGCGGACTCGGCACCGCGGACGAAACCACGGACCGGAACACCGCCCCCACCCCAGACAGGCTCCTCGGCACGGGCCACCGTGGCGACGGCGGCGAGCCGCTGCGTCTCCTCGGACCAGGTCCCCTCGGCGGCCGCGGTCTCGGCCACGGCCCAGCTCGGCGCGGCCTTCTCCGCTTCGACAGCCCCTGCGGCGGCCTCGGCCGGAACGGCGGCAGGCGTCTCCGGTTCGGCGGCCTGCGCCAGCCCGCCCTTGGTCTTCAACGGGACCTCCTTGATGAACAGCGCCACCAGCAGGGCGAGCAGCGCCATCGGGGCCGAGTAGAGGAACACGTCCGCGACACCGTGGCCGTAGGCGCTCTCCACGATGGTGCGGATCGGCGCGGGCATCGTGCTCAGGTCGGGGATGCCGCCGCCGCCCGTGCCGGCGTGACCGAGGGCCGCCCCCTTGGGGCCGAGGTCGGCGAGGCCGTCCTTGACGTAGTCGGTGATCCGGTTGCCCAGGACCGCGCCCAGGGCGGAGACGCCCACCGCACCGCCGAGGGACCGGAAGAAGGTCACCGTGGAGCTGGCGGCACCCAGGTCGCCCGGCTCCACCTGGTTCTGCGTGCACAGCACCAGGTTCTGCATCATCATGCCGATGCCGAGACCCAGCAGCGCCATGAAGATCGCTATGTGCCAGTACTCGGTGTCGTACCGGATCGTGCCCAGCAGGCCGAGGCCCGCGGTCACCAGCACACCGCCGGCGATCAGCCATCCCTTCCAGCGCCCGGTCCGGGTGATGACCTGGCCGGAGACGGTGGAGGAGACGAACAGGCCCGCGATCATCGGGATCGTCATGACGCCGGACATCGTCGGCGACTTGTCCCGGGCCAGCTGGAAGTACTGGCTGAAGAAGACGGTCCCGGCGAACATCGCGACACCGACGAACAGGGAGGCCACGGAGGCCAGTGCGATGGTGCGGTTGCGGAACAGGCGCAGCGGGATGATCGGCTCGCTCGCCTTGGCCTCGACGAGGACGAACAGCGCGAGCAGCGCCAGCGAACCGCCGACCATGGCGTACGTCTGCCAGGACACCCAGTCGTACTTGTCACCGGCGAAGGTGACCCAGACCAGCAGCAGGCAGACGGACGCCGTGATGAAGAAGGCGCCGGCCCAGTCGACCTTGACCTTCCGCTTGACCACGGGCAGGTGCAGGGTCTTCTGCAGCACGATCAGGGCGATCACGGCGAAGGGCACGCCGACGTAGAAGCACCAGCGCCAGCCGAGCCAGTCGGTGTCGGTGATGACACCGCCGACCAGCGGGCCGCCGACCATGGCCGTGGCGAAGGTGGCGCCGAGGTAGCCGTTGTACCGGCCGCGCTCACGCGGCGAGATCATCGCCGCCATGATGATCTGGGCCAGCGCGGACAGACCGCCCATGCCGATGCCCTGGACCGCGCGGAAGGTGATGAGCGTGCCCGGGTTCTGGGACATGCCGGCCGCCGCCGAACCGAGCACGAAGATGACCAGCGCGAACTGGATCAGCAGCTTCTTGGAGAACAGGTCGGCGAGCTTGCCCCACAGCGGGGTGGAGGCGGTCATCGTCAGCAGGGACGCGGTGACGACCCAGGTGTAGGCGCTCTGGCCGCCGCCGAGGTCGCTGATGATCCGGGGCAGGGCGTTGGAGACGATCGTCGACGACAGGATCGCGACGAACATGCCGAGCAGAAGGCCGGTGAGGGCCTCCATGATCTGCCGGTGCGTCATCGGAGCGCCGTCGCCGGAGGAGCCGTGGGAGCCTCCCCCGTGCTTGGCATGAGCCCGCACACCGGCTGGTGTGGTCGTTGCCATGGGCTTCCTTTTCTTACGTGCTTGCGGGTGTACGGGTGGTCTGGTCGAAAGCGGCCGGCGCTGCCCGGGTCCCGGGCCGGCAGTCGAAGCTCTCCCTCAGCCGCGCCATGAGGTTCGTGAGCTGGCCGACCTCCTCGTCGGTCCAGTCGCTCAGGCGCTCGGCGAGGACCTCGGTGGTCCGCCGGGACAGCTCGTCGAGCTGTGTGTGGCCCGCGGGTGTGAGGCGCAGGATGCGTGAGCGTTTGTCCGCGGGGTCGGGGGAGCGTTCGATCCAGCCCCGGTCCACGACGTGCGCGACGTGGCGGCTGGTGACCGACATGTCCACCGCCAGCAGCTCGGCGAGCTTGCTCATGCGCATGTCGCCGTGGCGGCCCAGCAGGGTCAGCACGGCCGCTGACCCGCCGGGGCACTCGGCGGGCATGATCCGTCCGAGCTCCCGCTTCACGGCGCCGAAGGCGCTGAACTGGCGGACCAGCTCTTCGTACTGCGCCTTTTCGGCCATGACACCTCCTGCTTTCGTTGCTTAGGGCAACCATAGGAGCTGTTGGTTGCTGCAGGCAAATAAAAGAGGGGGCTGCGGCATAAAGAGTTGGCAAAGGCAAGTATTGCGGGAGTAAGCGCACTGATGGTGAGCGCAGCGGTACGGGTCGGGCGGGGGCAAACGGAACCCCAACCCCCACTTGGGGAGCCCCGCCGTTTTCGCTAGGGTCTCGGGCCATGGCTAACAACCAGGCCCCGCAGGGCAATCACGACCCCGCCGGCAGCACCCAGATGTTCCGCGCGTTCGTCGACGAGGCCCCGCAGGGCCGTCGGGCGGCGGCCCCGTCCAGCGGCGGCCCGCGCATCGGCCTCATCCTCGGCGTGGTCGCCGCCGTGGCGATCGTTGCGGCGGTGGCCTGGCTGGCACTGGCGTAACGCGCACGGCTGTTGCCGCTTCCAGGTGGTGGGCGTAGCGCCTGAGGCCGGGTGGTCCGCAGCCCTGCGGAGCGGGGTGCCGCTCTCCTTGGGCCGGGTGCCACCCCCAGCAGCACGCCCACCCCCTAGGGGGGCGAACCACGACGCGCCCGCACCCGCGTACGGCGAGAAGGGGCCGTGTCGGGGGCTGTCCGCCCGCAGCGGTTGGCGCGTCAACGCCGGTCAGTCCGTATGGAGGTCCATCGCGCCGTTACGAGGACGGACACCCCCCGGCGCAGTCCCGACCCCACCCAACAGTCAGGCGAAACGGACGCGCCCCCCACCACCGGAGGCACAGGCAAACGGCGCGGCCCCAACGACCGCGCCCCAGCCCTCCGTCAGGACTCCGTCAGTCCGAGATCAGGCCTTCCCGGAGCTGCGCCAGCGTCCGGGTCAGCAGCCGGGAGACGTGCATCTGCGAGATGCCGACCTCCTCGCCGATCTGCGACTGCGTCATGTTCGCGAAGAAGCGCAGCATGATGATCCGCCGCTCCCGAGGTGGCAGCTTCGCCAGCAGCGGCTTCAGGGACTCGCGGTACTCCACACCCTCCAGCGCGGTGTCCTCGTACCCCAGCCGGTCCGCCAGCGACCCCTCGCCACCGTCGTCCTCCGGCGCCGGCGAGTCCAGCGAGGACGCGGTGTACGCGTTCCCCACCGCCAGCCCGTCGACGACGTCCTCCTCGGACACTCCGAGCACAGCGGCCAGTTCGGTCACCGTCGGCGACCGGTCCAGCTTCTGCGAGAGCTCGTCACTCGCCTTGGTCAGCGCGAGCCGCAGCTCCTGCAGCCGGCGCGGCACCCGCACCGACCACGACGTGTCCCGGAAGAACCGCTTGATCTCCCCGACCACCGTGGGCATCGCGAACGTCGGGAACTCCACGCCCCGTTCGCAGTCGAACCGGTCGATCGCCTTGATCAGCCCGATCGTGCCGACCTGGACGATGTCCTCCATCGGCTCGTTGCGGGACCGGAACCGCGCGGCGGCGTACCGCACCAGCGGGAGATTGAGCTCGATGAGCGTGTCACGGACGTACGCACGCTCGGGGCTGTCCTCGTCGAGCGCGGCCAGCCGCTGGAACAGGGAGCGGGACAGGGTGCGGGTGTCGATGGCGCCCGCAGCCGGAAGGACCGGAACGGGCTCGGCCGGGAGGGCCGGTACGTCATCGATGGGGCCGAGTGAGTCGAGAGCATGGGGAGCTCTCTCGCTCTCCGCGAGCGTGAGCACCTTCGAGCTGCCCTGTTCTGCGGACATGCCACCCCCTTTGGGTCGCGGGACGGTCGCGGCGAACGTCCCCGTCGGAGGAACGCAGCCTTCACCTGAATACCGGCGCCGAAGCTCCGGCAAACGCGCTTCCCGCAGAATGTCACATGTCGGCAACACGCTGTAGTGACATGTCGACATCTGAGACGCGAATCCGCCCTGAAAACAGGGGGTCTGACGGCTTATCGGCTCTCAACTGTCGGGAACTGCCCTGATGAGCGATTCCCTCTCCTCGGTGACCTTTCGCTAACGTTTGCGATCACGCGTCGATACGGTTCGCAGACCGCAATCTCTGGAAACTACGCGCGAGTAGCCGCGAGACATGCATCTGCGAAACACCGAGCTCCGCGCTGATCTGAGACTGCGTGAGATTGCTGTAGTACCGCAGCAGCAGGATCCGCTGCTCCCGCTCGGGCAGCTGGACGAGCAGGTGCCGTACGAGGTCCCGGTGCTCCACGCCGTCCAGCGCGGGATCCTCGTAGCCGAGCCGGTCCAGTAGCCCCGGCGGCCCGTCGCCCTCCTGCGCGGCCTCCAGGGAGGTCGCGTGGTACGACCGCCCGGCCTCGATGCAGGACAGCACCTCGTCCTCCGTGATGCGCAGCCGCTCGGCGATCTCCGAGGTCGTCGGGGTCCGCCCGAAGGAGGTCGTCAGGTCCTCCGTCGCGCTGTTGACCTGTACCCACAGCTCGTGCAGCCGGCGCGGCACATGGACGGTGCGGACGTTGTCACGGAAGTACCGCTTGATCTCGCCGACGACCGTCGGCATGGCGAACGTCGGAAACTGCACACCCCGGTCCGGGTCGAAGCGGTCGATGGCGTTGATCAGCCCGATGGTGCCGACCTGGACGACGTCCTCCATCGGCTCGTTGCGGGAGCGGAATCGGGCGGCCGCGTAGCGCACGAGCGGGAGGTTCGCCTCGATGAGCGCCCCCCGTACGCGGTCGTGCTCCGGCGTGCCCGGCTGGAGCTCCTTGAGCTCCGCGAAGAGGACCTGTGTGAGCGCCCGGGTGTCGGCACCACGGCTGCTCCGCTGAGGCGCGGCCGGAGCGGTCTCCGGAGCGGCTGCCTGAGGGGGCGCTGCCTGAGAGGGTGCTGCCTGCGAAGGCGCCGTCTGTAGGGCCGGCGCTTGAGGGGCCGGTGCTGGAGGGGACGGTGCCTGAGGTGCGGTACTGGCCAGCACGGTCAACTCCACCTCGTCATCGTCAACTCATCCGTCAACTCTTCCATCAAAAGCGGTCATAGCATCACAAGACATGTGCACTGTGTGCAAGCACCCCATAACTACGTGTTGAGTGATGAAAGCCGCACAAATCAACTCAGGCAACAGAAGAGCCCCCTGTCGCAGCGACAGGGGGCCGAGGCGGGCGACCGGCGGACGGTCTCAGAACTCGTAGTCCGCGATCACCCACGTGGCGAACTCCCGCCACAGCGCGACCCCCGCCTGGTGGGCCGGGTGCTCCACGTACCGCCGTAGCGCGTCCGCGTCGTCGCAGGCCGAGTTGATGGCGAAGTCGTAGGCGATGGGACGGTCGCTGACGTTCCAGCCGAGCTCCCAGAAACGGAGCTCCGGGATCTTGCCGCCGAGCGTGCGGAACGCCTCGACGCCCTTCACGACCCGGGGGTCGTCGCGCTCGACGCCCTCGTTGAGCTTGAAGAGAACCAGGTGGCGGATCATCACTTTCCTCCCTTGGCGACCCACGTGGCGAAGTCGCCGAGGGCCCCGGCGGCGTCCGAAATGCCCTGGAATCCTATGAGGACGTAGTCAGCCGCCGTCTGCGGGTCCGTGATGATCACGTACAGCGCGAAGACCACGAGGGCGTAGACGGCGACCTTCTTCGCGTTCACCGCCATCGCGGCCTCCCCTGTCACTGGTGTCTCATGCAGCGCACATGATCGCACGAAGGGCCGATCACACGAAGGGGCTGATCGCACGAAGGGCCCCGTCTGACGACGGGGCCCTTCTCAAGCGGTAGCGGAGGGATTTGAACCCTCGGTGACTTGCGCCACACTCGCTTTCGAGGCGAGCTCCTTCGGCCGCTCGGACACGCTACCGAGGGAGACCTTACAGCAAGGTGCCGCATGCTTTGAAATCGGTATTCAGCGACCGCGGAAGAACGCGGTGAGCACTCCGGCGCACTCCTCGGCGAGCACACCCTCGATCACTTCGGGGCGGTGGTTGAGCCGCCGGTCGCGGACGAGATCCCAGAGGGAGCCGGCCGCGCCGGCCTTCTCGTCGTGGGCGCCGTAGACCAGCCGGTCGACGCGGGACTGCTGGATCGCGCCCGCGCACATCGTGCAGGGCTCCAGTGTCACCACGAGGGTGCAGCCGGCGAGCCGCCACGCGCCGAGGGCGGCCGCGGCCCGCCGCAGGGCGAGGAGCTCCGCGTGGGCCGTCGGATCGCCGCCGGCCTCGCGTTCGTTGTGCCCGGCCGCGAGCACGGTCGTGCCGTCCGGGGCCAGGACGACGGCGCCGACGGGGACGTCCCCGCCCCGGACGGCCTCGGCGGCCTCGTCCAGGGCGAGTCGCATCGCGGGCCGCCAGGGGTCCCGGACCGGATCCGGCGGGCCCGCGGGGACCGGATCCGGCGGACCCGCGGCGGCACGACCGGTCAGCGGACGGTCTCCAGGGTTTCCGAGGCGCCCAGGGACTCGGCGATCTCGGTGACGGCGTCCGTCGACATCAGGCGCAGTTGTTTCTCGCTCACGCCGAGGTCGTCCAGGATCAGGGCGTCGCCGACCGGGCCGTGCGGCACGTCGGCGGCCCCGGCGATCCCGGCGCTTTCCTCGGCGGCGTCGTCGTCCTCGTCGGCTTCACCGTCCTCGGTGCCGTCGAGGTCGAGGGCATCGAGGTCGTCCCCGTCGTCCGGATCGCGGCCGAGCAGCTCGTCGGTGAGCAGGATCTCGCCGTAGCTGCTGCGGGCAGCGGCGGCGGCGTCCGAGACGTAGATGCGAGGGTCTTCCTCGCCGTCCACCCGGACGACGCCGAACCAGGCGTCCTCCTGCTCGATGAGCACGAGCACCGTGTCCTCGTCGGGGGAGGCTTCACGGGCCAGGTCGGCCAGATCCGACAGGGTCTCCACATCGTCGAGCTCTGTGTCGCTCGCTTCCCACCCGTCTTCGGTGCGCGCGAGCAGTGCGGCGAAGTACACCGTGACTCTCCCACTGGTCATAGGCGTGCCGGTTGGGGGTCCCCCCGGCGGAGGTTACGGGCGGGGAGTGCTCGTCCGAGCCCCACCCACTCGGAATCGTGGCAGAAACAAGGCGTTCAGGGGACGTCTTCGGCTCCCTGTGTTGGGCAGTTCTGCCCGCACGCCCGTTGCCGCCACCTGCGGATCGTACGCGGCTTTGCCCCGCTCCACGCACGGTCAACCGCGACAAACTCCGCGCGGTTCGTGATCTTTGCCGGGGGTTTCCTCACCCGTTTCCTACCAGCGGAAGGTGCGCATGCGCATGGCGTGGCGCAGCCGGGCCGTCTTCGCGCGGCGCGGCTGGACGCGGTCGCGCAGCTCCCGGGCCTCGGCCAGATCGCGCAGGAACCGGGCGCGACGCCGGCGGCGCTCGGCGTCGGACTCGTCGGTCCCGTTCGTCTGGTCGGGCCCCGGGCCCGCCCCCGGCCGTAGACGCGGCGACGGATCGTCTCGGAAATCCCGGTCGGGCATCTGGTTCACCACCCCCAGTCCGTCTTTCCCACATTCCCCCGGACGGGGGGTTTGACGCCAGCGTTCGAGTGACGGCCGGACGGCGGCCTTGCCGTGCGGTCCGGGGCACTCCGCCCGGTTAATGTTGTGGACATGCGTCTCCACGTCGTCGACCACCCTCTGGTCGCCCACAAACTCACCACGCTGCGCGACCAGCGCACCGACTCCGCGACCTTCCGCCGTCTCGCCGACGAGCTGGTCACCCTGCTCGCCTACGAGGCCACGCGTGACGTGCGCACCGAACAGGTCGACATCCAGACGCCGGTCGAGCGGACCACGGGCGTCAAGCTGTCCCACCCGCGGCCGCTGGTGGTGCCGATCCTGCGGGCCGGGCTCGGCATGCTGGACGGCATGGTCCGGCTGCTGCCGACCGCCGAGGTGGGTTTCCTCGGCATGATCCGCAACGAGGAGACGCTGCAGGCCTCCACGTACGCGACGCGGATGCCGGAGGACCTGTCGGGGCGTCAGGTGTACGTGCTCGACCCGATGCTCGCCACCGGCGGCACGCTGGTCGCGGCGATCCAGGAGCTGATCCGGCGTGGCGCCGACGACGTGACCGCCGTGGTGCTGCTGGCCGCCCCCGAGGGCGTCGAGATCATGGAGCGCGAGCTGGCGGGCACGCCGGTGACGGTCGTGACCGCCTCGGTCGACGAGCGGCTGAACGAGCACGGCTACATCGTGCCGGG
>NZ_JBEXSH010000151.1:0-13513 GCF_040613555.1 Streptomyces sp. NPDC006265 | reverse complement strand
GCTTCAGGGCGCGCGGCGCCTTGGACTCGGTGATGAAGCGGCTGCCGAGGATCAGGCCCGCGACACCCACGGGCAGGGACGGGTCAGTACCCGGCACCGCAGTCCTACGACAACGGCTCCACGGGCCAGTACCCGGCACCGCAGTCCTACGACAACGGCTCCACGGGCCAGTACCCGGCGCCCCGCCAGGACAACGGCTCCGGGCGGCCCACCCTCCCCGGTCCGGCCACGCAGGCCGACCCGGCGGGCACGGGCCAGTTCGAGCGGCCGCAGGCGAACGGTGGCCGGGGCCCGGCCGACTTCGGTGCCCCGCGTCCACCCGCCCCGCAGGCCCGCCCGGTCCGGCAGGAGCCCGAGGCCCTGCCGCCGGCGTCCGGTCCCGGCGACGGTCGTACGCCGCTGTACGACACGCTGGAGACCAATTGGTTCCACGGCCAGCAGGAGCAGCAGCCGCAGAACAACAGCTCCGCTCCGGCCGCCCCGCAGCAACCGCAGGGACCCACCGGTCCGCAGCGGTCCGCCCCCGCCGGCTGGCGCACCTCGCCGAACGACGACCTCGTCCGCCAGGCCGAGCGAGTCCGCCAGCCCGCCGCGGGTGGTGTCACCACCTCCGGCCTGCCGCGCCGGGTGCCCCGGGCGAACCTCGTCCCGGGCACGGCTCAGCAGCAGACCCACCAGAGCGGTCCGCAGATCTCGCGTGCGCCCGATGACGTGCGCGGCCGGCTGACCAATCTCCGTCGGGGAATCGCACAGGGTCGTCAGGCCGGGTCCACTCAGACCGGCAGCCACCCACGGCCCACTCACCAGCAGGAGCGTTAGTTGAGTCCGATGAGCCAGGCGGCACAGAATCTCAACTGGTTGATCACCAACTTCGTGGACAACACCCCCGGGGTGTCCCACACCGTCGTCGTGTCCGCCGACGGTCTCCTGCTGGCGATGTCCGAGGGCTTCCCGCGCGACCGCGCCGACCAGCTCGCGGCCGTCGCCTCGGGCCTGACGTCACTGACGGCAGGTGCCTCCCGGATCTTCGAGGGCGGTGAGGTGGCGCAGACGGTCGTGGAGATGGAGCGGGGCTTCCTCTTCCTGATGTCCGTCTCGGACGGCTCGTCCCTCGCCGTACTCGCCCACCCCGACTGCGACATCGGCCTCGTCGGCTACGAGATGGCGCTCCTGGTCGACCGCGCGGGAGCGGTCCTCACCCCCGACCTGCGAGCTGAGCTCCAAGGCAGTCTGCTCCACTGATCGGCCCCGGCACCACCCGTCTCACCACATCACCGTCCGGCCGCCACCCACCCCACACAGGCCCTGTCAGACGGCTGACCGACTTGCTGTCCCGCCCGGAGGACCCATGACCCCGCCCACCGCCTCTCATGATCCGTACGCGGAGCCGTACGAGGACGAGGGCGACCAGCCACTGGTACGGCCGTACGCCATGACCGGTGGCCGGACCCGGCCGCGCTACCAGCTGGCCATCGAGGCACTGATCAGCACGACCGCGGACCCCGCCGCGCTCATGGGACTGCTCCCGGAGCACCAGCGGATCTGCCACCTGTGCCGTGAGGTGAAGTCGGTGGCCGAGGTCTCGGCGCTGCTCAACATGCCGCTGGGTGTGGCCCGGATCCTGGTCGCGGACCTCGCCGAGGCCGGTCTCGTCGCTATCCACCAGCCGGGCGGCGACGACGCCACCGGTGCACCGGACGTGACACTGCTCGAAAGGGTGCTCAGTGGACTTCGCAAGCTCTGACGCGGGTCGATCGACCACCTCCGCGAAGATAGTGGTGGCGGGCGGCTTCGGCGTGGGCAAGACCACGTTCGTGGGTGCCGTCTCGGAGATCAACCCGCTGCGCACCGAGGCCGTGATGACGTCCGCTTCGGCCGGCATCGACGACCTCACCCACACCGGGGACAAGACCACCACCACGGTGGCCATGGACTTCGGTCGTATCACCCTGGACCAGGACCTGATCCTGTACCTCTTCGGTACGCCCGGTCAGGACCGCTTCTGGTTCATGTGGGACGACCTGGTACGCGGCGCCATCGGCGCGGTGGTGCTCGTGGACACCCGGCGCCTGGCCGACTGCTTCCCGGCCGTCGACTACTTCGAGAACAGCGGCCTGCCGTTCGTCGTCGCGCTGAACGGCTTCGACGGACAGCAGCCCTACCAGCCCGAAGAGGTGCGCGAGGCGCTGCAGATCGGGCCGGACACCCCGATCATCACCACCGACGCCCGGCACCGGTCGGACGCGAAGAGCGCCCTGATCACTCTGGTCGAGCACGCTCTGATGGCACGGCTGAGGTAGCACCCAATTCAGAAGCGCCATACGGAAGTTGTCGTAGATGCACCGGAGCCGGCTGTGTCCTTTGACACGGTCGGCCAAGGTGTTCATAACGTTTCGGCAGAGGAATCGGGTGGTATGGCCACTCGTCGCGCACATCCGGTCTCGCTGCGCGCACAATCGCCCCGCCTTTTGGCGGGGCTCGTTCTTTATGACCGTTTTATCTGGGGCTTACATCACGTCGATTCCCCACCTCGGACTGTTTGGAAGAGCGCAGGTCGTCGTGCTGGAATGCCTGAACTGCCCAATAGTCAATGACGTACTCGTCCGTCGCCGGCGACATGGGCTCTGAACACTGCGGCACAACGTTGGTGCCGACCGCCGAGAGGTTGTTGGTCGAGTGAGGCGAAGCAAGAACAGTCCCGAGCCGTCGGCCCGGGGCAACTTCACCCCGCCGCCGCGCACAGCGGCGCCCGCCCCCGTGCCCGGTTCGGAACCGACGGCCGCGCCCGCCGAGAGCGGCGGCCGTCTCTCCCCGCGCAACTGGCGCGTGGCGACCAGACTCAACGCGATCCTGCTCATACCCGTGGTGGTCGGCCTCGTCATGGGCGGCTTCCAGGTGAAGAGCTCGATCGACACCTGGCAGGAGGCCGAGGACGCGGAGAACACCGCGCGCCTGGTCCGCGCCGCCCTCGCCTACGGCAACGAACTGCTCGTCGAGCGTGACGTGACCGCCGCGCCCCTGCTCCAGGGCAAGGGCGCGAAGGACCCGACGGTCGTCAAGGCCCGCGCCAACACCGACAGGGCCGCCGACGCCTTCGACCAGGCCGTCAAGAGCATGCCCGACCGGCCCAACCTGGTGCGGCGCCTGGAGCGCTTCCGCCAGGTGGAGCCGCAGCTGACAAAGCTTCGTGCTGCCGCCTACACCAACCAGCTCACGGGCGTGAAGACCGAAGAGGGTTATGTCGAGACCGAGCACAGGCTGCTGGAGTTCGCCAACGAACTCGGCCTGGGCACCGGCAACATCACCAGCTACGGCCGTACCGTCTACGCCATCTCGCTGACCAAGGGCGCGCTCTCCCTCCAGCGCTCCATCGGGACGCACATCCTGATCAAGCCGGGTCCGGACGCCGGCAACCTGGCCAGTCAGCGCATCGCCCTGTCCTCGTACGCCTACCTGGAGCGCATCGCCATCCAGGAGTACCAGAGCGGCGGCACCGAGCAGGACATCGCCAAGCTGACGGCGGCCGAGAAGCAGATCAAGGCCGAAGCCACGAGTATGGTCGCCGAGGCCAAGGCCAAGGATCCGGACTACGTGCCCCCGCCCGCCAATCCGACCACGATGGTCGCGCGGATCGCGTCGTTGTCCTCCACGGACACCAGCGCACGGGCAGGCCTGGCCCAGGACGGCATCACCGCGCAGAACTGGTGGGCGGTCACCACGCTGAAGTTCGACGCATACGACAAGATCGAGACGGATCTGGCCAACACCGCGGTGAGCGAGGCGTCGGACATCGCCGACGCCGCCAAGCGCGACGCCATCATCGCCGGTGCCGCCGTCGTGGTCGCCCTGCTCCTGGCGTTCATCCTGGCCGGCGCGGTCGCCCGCCAGATGAGCCGCTCGATGCGCCAGCTGCGCAACGCCGCCTTCGGTATCGCCGAGCAGCGTCTGCCGATGCTGGTCGACCAGCTCTCCCGCACCGACCCCGGGCGCGTCGACACCCGGGTCCAGGCCATCCCGATCACCACCACCGACGAGATCGGCGAAGTCGCCCGCGCCTTCGACCAGGTCCACCGCGAGGCCGTCCGGCTCGCCGCCGAGCAGGCCCTGCTGCGGGGCAACATCAACGCCATCTTCACCAACCTGTCGCGCCGCAACCAGTCGCTGATCGAGGGCCAGCTGACCCTGATCACCGACCTGGAGAACAACGAGGCCGACCCGGACCAGCTGGAGAACCTCTTCAAGCTGGACCACCTGGCGACCCGTATGCGCCGCAACGGCGAGAACCTCCTCGTCCTCGCCGGCGAGGAGCCCGGCCGCCGCTGGGACCAGCCGGTGCCGCTGGTCGACGTGCTGCGCGCCGCCTCCTCCGAGGTGGAGCAGTACGAGCGCATCGAGCTGTCGGGTGTCCCGGAGGCCGAGATCCACGGCCGCGCCGTGACCGACCTCGTGCACCTGCTCGCCGAGCTGCTGGAGAACGCCACGACGTTCTCCTCGCCGCAGACCAAGGTGCGCGTGACCGCGACCCGTCTCCCCGACGGCCGCGTGATGATCGAGATCCACGACAAGGGCATCGGCCTGACCGCCGAGGACTTCGCGGACATCAACCACAAGCTGGCCAACCCGCCGACCGTGGACGCCGCGATCTCGCAGCGCATGGGCCTGTTCGTGGTCGGCCGGCTGTCCGACCGGCACGGCATCCGCGTCCAGCTGCGCCCCTCGGGCGAGCAGGCCGGCACCACCTCGCTGGTCATGCTGCCGGACGCGATCACCCACGGTGGGGGCGGCGAGCAGCACGTGGACCGTGACGAGTTCACCGTCTCGCAGATCATCCCGGAGCAGAACTTCGGCGGCGAGAACTTCAACCAGCCGGGCATGCGCACGGCCGCCGAGCTCGGCTTCGACGACAGCCGCTACTCCGACGTCCCCGACGACATCCGGGAGCTGGACCCCGTCGGCCGCTCCCTGATGCGCGAGGAGCGCCGGGCGGCCCTGGAGACCCAGTCGCCCGAGCAGCCCGCGCTGCCCGGGCAGAGCAACCAGCAGCCCGACCAGACGACCGGGTACCGCGACGAGTACAACGGACAGCAGGGCTACGACACCGGCCAGGGCTACGACACCGGCCAGAGCGGCTACCCGGACCAGCAGCCGTCCGCGTACGACGGTCAGGCGCCCTACGGGCAGCAGCAGCCGTCGTACGACGAACAGCGCCACACGGCGTACGAGGAGCCGCAGCGCTCTGCGTACGACGACGAGCAGTACTACGCGCCCAACGGCGGTCTGCCGCAGAACGACACCTTCTCGCCGAACGGCGGCTACCCGGAGCCCTCCTATGCGGAGCCGGCCCAGGAGCAGCCCGCGGCGCCGAATGCGGGCGGGCAGGGCAGTTTCGCGGCGTTCGAGCAGCGGCGCCACCAGGACGACTGGCCGCAGCAGGACGGTTACCAGAACGGCTACCCGAGCCAGTACCCTTCTCAGGCCCCGGAAACGGAATCTGCGCAGGCCGCTGACGCGAGTGAGCAGGACCGCGTAGGCTTCGACCGTCCGGGACCGACCCAGTCCGCCGCCCCGCCGCTCACCGACGCCGGGCTTCCCCGTCGCGGAGCCACCGCGAGCGGTGCGAACGGCACGGGCGACGCGCGGCACGCGAGCCAGGAGCCTCCGGCCTCCACCCCGGAGAGCAACGGCGACAGCGACTGGCGTTCGGCCAACGACGAGCGGTGGCAGCAGGCCTCGCAGCTCCGGAAGCCGAAGGCGGGCGGGGTCACCTCCTCCGGCCTGCCGAGGCGGGTACCCAAGGCCAACCTGATCGAGGGTGCCGCGGAAAGCACCCACCAGGGAGGCCCACAGGTCTCCCGCGCTCCGGAGGACGTCCGGGGCAGGCTGAGCAACCTGCGTCGGGGCGTCCAGCGCGGACGCAGCGCAGGCAGTGAAACGAACGGCCAGGGCTTCGGTCCTGACAGCACCTACAACCAGGAGCGTTAGTGTGAGCCCGATGAGCCAGGCGGCACAGAACCTGAACTGGTTGATCACCAACTTCGTGGACAACACCCCGGGGGTGTCCCACACGGTGGTGGTCTCCGCCGACGGACTCCTTCTGGCGATGTCCGAAGGGTTCCCCCGCGACCGCGCCGACCAGCTCGCGGCCGTCGCCTCAGGTCTGACGTCTCTGACGGCAGGCGCCTCTCGGATCTTCGAGGGGGGCGCGGTGAACCAGACGGTTGTGGAGATGGAGCGGGGATTCCTCTTCATCATGTCCGTATCCGACGGCTCGTCGCTCGCCGTCCTCGCACATCCGGAGGCGGACATCGGCCTCATCGGGTACGAGATGGCGCTGCTGGTCGACCGAGCCGGTACGGTCCTGACACCGGACCTTCGTGCAGAGCTCCAGGGGAGCCTGCTCAACTAACAGACGGACGGTGCGTTTTGGCGTCCCGTGGCCGTAAGGTTTCGGGACGCGGCTCCACAGCGATGGGTGCCAGGCACAGTCGGAGGAGGAGAAAGTGGCAACATCCCCAGGCGGTCCGTCATCGGGCAACTGGTCGTACGGCCCTGCCCAGGGCCAGGGCGACGGTGGTCAGAACCCGAACCGTTACAACTTCCCCTCCGCACCGAGCCACCGGCAGCCGTACACGCCGCAGGGCCCCGGCCCTTCGCCGTACGACCAGCCGCCGGCCCCGCGCATCCAGCCTGTGCAGCCGCAGCGCCGCGCCCCCGAGCCGTCGCCCGCCGGCGGATCGAACAACCACAATCCGTTGGTGCGTCCGTACGCCATGACCGGCGGACGGACCCGCCCTCGCTACCAGCTCGCCATCGAGGCGCTGGTGCACACCACTGCGCAGCCGCACCAGATGCAGGGCCAGTTGCCCGAGCATCAGCGGATCTGCAACCTCTGCCGGGAAATCAAGTCGGTCGCCGAGATCTCGGCGCTCCTCACGATCCCTCTCGGCGTGGCCAGGATCCTCGTCGCCGACTTGGCGGAGGCGGGACTGGTCGCCATCCATCAGCCCGGCGGCGACGAGAACGCCGGCGGCCAGCCAGACGTGACACTGCTCGAAAGGGTGCTCAGTGGACTTCGCAAGCTCTAGCGGAGGGCCTTCCCGCTCCACCACGTCCGCGAAGATCGTGGTGGCTGGCGGCTTCGGCGTGGGCAAGACCACGTTCGTGGGTGCCGTCTCGGAGATCAACCCGCTGCGCACCGAGGCCGTGATGACGTCCGCTTCGGCCGGCATCGACGACCTCACCCACACCGGGGACAAGACCACCACCACGGTGGCCATGGACTTCGGCCGTATCACCCTGGACCAGGACCTGATCCTGTACCTCTTCGGTACGCCCGGTCAGGACCGCTTCTGGTTCATGTGGGACGACCTGGTACGCGGCGCCATCGGCGCGATCGTGCTGGTCGACACGAGGAGGCTCGCCGACTGCTTCCCCGCCGTCGACTACTTCGAGAACAGCGGCCTGCCGTTCGTCATCGCGCTGAACGGCTTCGACGGCCAGCAGCCGTACACGCCGGACGAGGTTCGGGAAGCGCTCCAGATCGGGCCGGACACTCCGATCATCACCACCGACGCCCGCCACCGGGCCGACGCGAAGTCGGCGCTGATCACGCTGGTGGAGCACGCTCTGATGGCGCGCCTGCGGTAATCGCCCCGTCTGTCTCGCGGCCCCCGTTCCTCCTGTGGGAGGAACGGGGGCCGCAGTGTTGTCCTGGGGAAGGGGCGCGGAGGCAGCGGTATTGCGGCTGGGCACGACCGTGGCCAAGACGGCGGCCGACATCTGGCTGGGTGGCAGACGACGGCAGCGGAAACGGCAGTTGTCGCTGACGGAGCCGGTGCGGCTGAGGGTGCCCGGACTACGGCTGCAGCGGAGGGTGGAGCGGCAGTTCGGGCAGATCATCGACGCGGTGTTCGACCGGCCCGCGCTGGCGGCGGTGGGGTCGAGTCTGCTGCGGAGTCTGCCGCGGTCCTTGGGCGAGCTGACGGAGAAGGCGGCTGCACAGACGGTGCGGACGGTGGCGTTGATCGGTGGGGCCGAAGCGCTGGGGTTGCTGGCACGGTATGCGGAGGACACCCGGCGTGGAGTCGTCGAGGCGCTGATCGAGGCGTGGGGTACTTCGACGTCGATCTGTACGCCGACCAGGTTCTGGCGGGGGTGCCGTTGGCAGGCGTGACTTACCTGAACCTCGGCCACTGCGTGCTCCCTGACCACCCCGCGGCCCTCGACACCCCGGCGTGGGCGTGGAGATCCGCTGACCACACACCACGGCCCCGACCTCCCGAAGGAGGACGGGGCCGTCAGGGCGTGAAGAGGTCAGCGCCAGCTGTGCGGGGCCCTGAAGCCCGGCTCGCGTTCCAGGCGGCGCCAGCCCGCCTTGATGCGGCCACGGTGGGCCGGGGCCGGGTCCGTGGGGCGGGCGGCGGCGCGGGCCAGGAGGATGGCCGTGATGGCGGCGACTTCCTCGGGCTCGGCGTGGCCCTTCTCGACGCGGATGTCAGTGGATTCCATGGGTGTCAGTCTCCGTGAGGAAGATGTCCGCAGGGTTACTGCGGCGGGTTGCCGTGCTTGCGGGACGGCAGGTCCGCGTGCTTGGTCTGGAGCATCGCGAGGGACTTGATGAGCACCTCGCGGGTCTCGGCGGGGTCGATGACGTCGTCGACCAGGCCGCGTTCGGCCGCGTAGTAGGGGTGCATCAGCTCGGACTTGTACTCCTTGACCATGCGGGCGCGCATGGCCTCGGGGTCCTCGGCCTCGGCGATCTGGCGGCGGAAAATGACGTTGGCGGCGCCCTCCGCGCCCATGACGGCGATCTCGTTGGTCGGCCAGGCGTAGGTGAGGTCGGCACCGATGGACTGACTGTCCATGACGATGTACGCACCTCCGTAAGCCTTCCGCAGGATCAGGGAGATCCTCGGCACGGTCGCGTTGCAGTAGGCGTAAAGGAGCTTCGCGCCGTGGCGGATGATGCCACCGTGCTCCTGGTCGACGCCCGGGAGGAAGCCGGGGACGTCCAGAAGAGTGATGATCGGGATGTTGAACGCATCGCACATCTGAACGAAGCGGGCCGCCTTCTCGGAGGCCTCGATGTCCAGCACGCCCGCCAGGGCCTGCGGCTGGTTCGCCACGATGCCGACGACCTGGCCGTCCATCCGGCCCAGCGCGCAGATGATGTTGCGGGCCCAGCGCTCGTGGACCTCCAGGTACTCGCCGTCGTCGACGATCTCCTCGATGACCTTGGCCATGTCGTACGGCCGGTTGCCGTCCGCCGGGACCAGGTCCAGCAGGACGTCCGAGCGGCGGTCGGCCGCGTCCGAGGGCTCGGTGCGGGGCGGGTTCTCGCGGTTGTTCTGCGGGAGCAGCGTGAGGAGGTAGCGGACCTCGGCGATGCAGGTCTCTTCGTCGTCGTAGGCGAAGTGGCAGACACCGGAGGTCTCGGCGTGGACGTCGGCGCCGCCCAGGCCGTTCTGCGTGATCTCCTCGCCGGTGACCGCCTTGACGACGTCGGGGCCGGTGATGAACATCTGCGAGGTCTCGCGGACCATGAAGACGAAGTCGGTGAGGGCCGGGCTGTAGGCCGCGCCGCCCGCACACGGACCGAGCATCACCGAGATCTGCGGGATCACGCCCGAGGCCCTGGTGTTGCGCTGGAAGATGCCGCCGTAACCGGCGAGCGCCGAGACGCCCTCCTGGATGCGGGCACCGGCGCCGTCGTTGAGCGAGACCAGCGGGGCACCGGCCGCGATGGCCATGTCCATGATCTTGTGGATCTTCGTGGCGTGGGCCTCGCCCAGGGCGCCGCCGAAGATGCGGAAGTCGTGCGCGTAGACGAAGACCGTGCGGCCCTCCACCGTGCCCCAGCCGGTGATCACACCGTCGGTGTACGGCTTCTTGGCCTCCAGACCGAAGCCCGTGGCCCGGTGCCGGCGCAGCTGCTCGACCTCCCGGAAGGAGCCCGGGTCGAGGAGGAGTTCGATGCGCTCCCGCGCGGTCAGCTTGCCCTTGGCGTGCTGCGCGCCGGTCGCCTTCTCGCTCGGTCCGGCCACCGCCTGCGCACGGATCTCGTGCAGTTCGGCCACGCGTCCGCGCGCGTCGGTCGGCTCACCCGGCGCCTCATCCAAAACGGTCATGTAGTGACCTTACGAAGCCAACCAAGGAATGCGGGCCGTCGACTCCTCACAGTCTCCGGCGTGTTTTCCTGGTACCCCTGAACAGAACCGTGGCGACGTTGAGCCATTCCGACTGCTCAGGGGGCGTTTCGCTTGTAGGGGTCGCACAAAGCCGTCAGGCGAGAGTCACCTCACATACATGGGTGGCGCATACCTTCTCCGGGGTGACACGCACGCGCAGTCGGCGGCCTGTGGAGAGCACCTCGACCGTCTCGTCCGCGCGGTCGACCCGGCGCACCGGGCGGTCCCAGACGATCTCCAGCGGTTCGCCCGTACGGGGCGGTTCGCTCACGCAGAGGGTAGCGGTACGGCCCCGGCGGACGATCAGCACGCTCGCGCCGCCGGAGGCGGAGAGCGGGCCCGCCGTCCCCGCGTGTCAGAAATTCGCTGCCGTGCAGCCGAGAGAGGGCACGGTGACCGCCTGACGGCCGGCGTCGTTGGCGAGGACCGACATCCAGTGACGGTCGGCGGCCCGGCGCGCGACCGCCCGGCGGGACGCCCCGGGCATGAGGACGTAGGTGTACGTGGCGTCCTCGGGATCGGTGCCGTGGTCGAGCCAGAGGGTCTGCCAGCGGCGGGTGCGCCGCTCTGGTGTGCTGCCGGTGTTGATGTCGGACCAGGCGCCGGTGCGATCCTCGCGCAGCGCCTTCGGCTCGCGGCCGAACAGGACCCAGCCGCCGTGGCCCTCCAGGTGAGCCCAGTTGGGGCCCTTGGCGAAGGCCCGGGTGCCGGACGCGCCGAGGTTGCGGTTGTCGACGATCGTCTCGACCGGGACGCCGTCGGAGCAGGTGATCCCGGCGCCCAGGCAGATCACCGCGTCCTCGACGCAGAACCAGGACCTGCGGGCTTCGAGGGTGGAGCCGAGGCCCTTGAGGTGCTGACCGAGGGCCGCGCAGGTGCCGTCGGTGGCGCCACCCACCCAGCGCGTGTCACCCCAAACACCCGAACCCAGAACAGGCGGACAGCCCGAACCAGGACCGGACCGGGCCACCCGCACCGGACCGGGCCATCCGCACCGGGCACGGCCCGCGTCAGTCCCCCGCAGCGGGCACGGCCGACACGGGCCACCCCCCACCGGGCACGCCGGCGCGGGTCAGCCGAAGCGGTTCAGCAGGCGCCGGTACAGGCCGGGTGCGAGGCCGCGGACCCGGCCCGGGACGGTCAGCCAGGTGGGGATGTAGGCCTCGTCTCGGTTCTGCCGGACGGCGTCCCAGATGGCGCCGGCGACGCAGCCTGGCGAGAGGAGAGCGGCGCGGGTGCCGTCGTAGGGCCTGCCGCGGCGGGTGTGGAAGGCCGTGTCGACGGCGCCGGGCACGACGAAGGTCACGCCCACGCCCGTGCCGCGCAGTTCCTGCCGGAGCGCCTCGGCGAAGGCGGCCAGGCCGGCCTTGGCGGCGGAGTACACCGCCTCCTCCCGCAGACCCACGCAGCCCGCGACCGCGCCGAGCAGCACCACGCGCCCCCGCCCGGCCGCGATCATGGTGGGCAGCACCTCGCGCACGAGGTGGAGCGTGGCGTTGAGGTCCAGGGTCAGTACGCGGTCGATGTCGGTGTGCGGCATGGTGGCGAAGGGGCCCGTCCATCCCATGCCCGCCCCGGCGACCAGGACGTCGATCCGGCCCGTGGTGTGCAGCGCGGACTGGGCGAGCAGACGCGGGCCGCCCGGGGCGGCGAGGTCGGCGGGCAGCACGACGGCCGAGGTGCCGGAGGCCGTCTGCTCCAGGCGGTGCCGGTCGCGTCCGTTCAGCAGCAACTGCCAGCCGTCCATCGCGAAACGCCGTGCCGTGGCCGCCCCGATGCCCGACGAGGCGCCGGTGACCAGGGCCACGCGCCGGTCGAGCCGCCGCGGCGGCCCGTACTGGTTCACCCGGGCGGGGACGGGGGCCGTGGCGCGGCGCGGGGCTGGGTCCGCCGGTGGGTCGTAGGCCGAGCCGGAGCCGGTGAGTGTCACGAGTCGCTCTCCCCTGCGCTGTGCGTCCGCCGTCGTCTCGTCTGTCTCCATACGGTCACTGGAAACGGAACCCCGTCTCGCCGGACACCGCCACCGCACGGCGGGCCGCCGGGGCCCCGCGTGACGTCCCCGGCCGGCTCCGGCCCGGGGCCCGCCCGCATACCGGGCCACCCAGCACCGCTGTCGGCAGAACCACCCGCGCGAGCCGCGCGATTACGCCGAGCGGGGGTATCAGAGGGGCGCGGGAGGATACGGGAGGGGTGCCACGGACGTGATGGGGACTCACCCGCCAAAGATGTTGAACATTGAACGGAATAGGTCTACGGTGGGTCGCGTTGGAGTAGTTAAAGATTCAACATCCCACACAGGAGGCGTACCCCATGAGCATCTTCAGCCGCAACGACGCCCAGACCGCAGCCGCCACCGGTGCCGCCGTGAGCCCCGAGCCGGCCGCCCTGACCGGCGACTACACGATCGACCCCGCGCACTCGACGATCGGCTTCGTCGCCCGGCACGCCATGGTCACCAACGTCAAGGGCAGCTTCCAGGACTTCACCGGCACGCTCCACCTCGACGGCACCGACCCGTCGCAGTCGACGGCCTCGCTGGACGTCGTGATGGACAGTATCGAGACGGGCAACGCCGACCGTGACGGCCACCTCAAGAGCGCGGACTTCTTCAAGGCGGATGAGTTCCCGGCCATGACGTTCCGCTCCACCAAGGCGGAGGCGCTCGGCGGTGACGACTACCGGATCACCGGCGACCTGACGATCCTCGGCACCACCCGCCCGCTCGCCATCGACCTCGAGTTCAACGGCGTCGCGAAGGACCCCTTCGGCAACGAGCGCGTCGGCTTCGAGGGCAAGGCGGAGATCCTGCGCTCCGACTGGGGCCTGACCTGGAACGCCGCACTGGAGACCGGCGGCGTCCTGGTCTCCGACAAGATCAAGCTCAACTTCGACATCTCGGCCATCAGGAACGCGTGAGCTCCGCGGGACCGGCCCGGTGACATCATCACCCCGGGCCGGTCTGGCCGGTTCCCGCCCCTTGTGCAAAGTCTCTCGGCGTTCCCATAATCCAGCAGCACTATTTTGACCAGTCCATGCCAGCACATGGACGCTTTTTTGACCTTGCTGCTGTCATGCGCTCGTCAATCTGATGCTTCGGTTGCACCTCCCCGGTCAACCCCCCACGGAAGGCATCACGTTGCCGGAGCGGCCCGTGGGACAGGAGGCGCCGCTACGGCGCTGAGTCCGGGCGTCCGCGGGCCGTGGAACTCCGGGCCTGGCCAGGTCGGGCCGAGCCCCGCGCGGTCGGGCCCGGGCCAAGCGCCCCGCGTGCCGTGCGGGTCGGGACCGGGTCAGAACCCTCCCCCGAAGTCCCCGCCGCCGCCGAA
>NZ_JBEXSH010000150.1:0-13600 GCF_040613555.1 Streptomyces sp. NPDC006265 | reverse complement strand
CCGCACCGGCCGAAACCCCAAGTACGTCCAGTACGAGGGCTTCCGGCCGCCACGCCGAGAGCACGCACCAAACGCCGCTCCTCAACGGGCAAACGCTGCCCGCCACGGCACTAGGAGCCGTCGGTCGTCTCCAGCAGGAAGATCCCCAACACGCGGCCCCTAATCCGTCCTGGCCGGCGCACGTGCGCGGACTCAGTAGCACTACCAGGTCTCCGTGGACGGCTGGGGAAGCCATTCGTAGCCACCGCCGTCCAGCGGAGCGCGGTGGAAGACCGCGATCACCGCCTCGACGGGATACGTCCCTAGCCGGGCCGAGTCACCGCCCTGATCGGTGCGTTCCAAAACGATCTCACCGTCTGCCGTGCGCCCGGCGGAGGCAGGCCGACTGTGTCGGCGAGCGACTGGTGACGTGCCACCTCGCGGATCCGGAGCCGTCCCGTGCGGGCCGGAAGGCCGTGGCTGCGCCCGCCCTGCGGTGAGTCACCCGCCCGACCTCGCCCCGGCGTGTCGGCGTGCCCTCACGGGTGCAGCATGTGCAGGCGGCCGAGCAGGGCCTCGATGCGCAGTGGGGCGCGCACGTCGCGGGCGGGTGCGCCGTCCACGTCCAACCGGTAGGCGCCCCAGGCGCGTTCGAAGCGAAGGCGGCGGGTGCGGCGCCTGCCGAAGGAGTCACCGCGCGCCTCCAGCAGCCCCTGCTCGGTCAGGGTGATGCGCAGGGGCAGGTCGCCGGGTGCGGTGATTTTCTCGTTGCCGAGGATGAGGCGGGCGTTGCCCGGGTGCGGCTGTAGTGAGACCAGGGTGGTCTCGCGCACGGCGACGCCGAAGCCGCCGTCGGAGAGATGGATGCCGATGATGGGGCTGCGATGGGCTCCGAAGGTGTTCAGCTCGCCGCCCGACCGCCCCACGGGGCGGTCGATCAGCAGCGGCAGCTGCCACAGGGCCGCGGCCCTCATGGCCTGCTCCGGATGGGGTCCTCCGGCGTGCACCAGCAGGTCGACGACCGGGCGCCTGACGCCGCGGTCTGGGCCGCCACGCTCACCGGCCTCGGGGACGGGGGCTCAACTCCGTGCTCCGGATGCCGTGTCCGGCCAGACGTGTCCGCAGAAGCACCGGCCCGCTCCCGGTCTCCGCGGTTCCAGCTTCGCACGATGGCCAAAGTGGGGCGCGCGGCCGGGAGGGCGTCGGCGAGGCGTACGGCGGCGGCCAGGAGGCGCTCTGTCTCCAGCCTGTCCGTGCCGGATCCGGTGTCGGGGGACGGGGTCGAGGACAGCATGCGGACTCCTTGGCGCTCGGGACGGACCGATCCGGCGGCGCCGGGAATGCGACCCGCACCCGCGCCGGGGGGTGCGGCGCCGCGAGACCTGCGCGTCGGGCAGGAGGTGGCCTCGCGGGCTGCGGCAAGACGGCCGCTTCGGAACGACGGCCCCGCGGCCCCGCCTCTGTGGCCCGAGGGCGGGACGAATGGCGGCGTTCCGACCCTCCATCTCTAACCTAACGTGAGCGTCACATTGGTGTGAAGCAGACAGGGCCCCTCGGTGCGGCAGCCCCCGGTAAGCCCTCCATGCTTCCGGTCTCCCTCAGCGCAGGCCGGCGGCCGGGTCTGAGGTGAGCCAGCCGCGGGCGCCCCAGAAGTCGACGGCCCGGCAGATCGTGCTCAGGCACCGCTGCGCGCGGTCGCCGCCGTCACCCCAGTGCCCGAGGCTCCACCGGGTGAGCCGGTCGGCGGCGCCGTCCTCCTCCAGCACGGTCAGCCGGTTGTGGGAGCCGAGATGGGTGCCCAGCAGCAGCATCGCGGTGGCATCGGCCTGCCCGGAGGACTCGCCCATGAACGCGGCGATGGCCTGCCGGACGGTGGGCACCATGGACGGCGACGGCGACGGCGGGGGCGACGGTGCGGCCTTAGGCCGGGTCTGCCGAGGGCGGGCCGGGGCGCGCGGAGCGGATGAACTCTTCTCGGCCTCAGCCGGGTTCGCCGCGGCGGCGGAAGCACGCTTCGAGGTCGGGGCGGGTGTGGGCGCGCCTGCCTGCGGCGCGGCAGCCGCCGCCGAGTTCTGGGCGGCGCCGAGGCAGGCGGCGACGTAGTCGCTGGGCACGGGGGTGTTCTGGGAGATGGACGTTTCCAGCGCCTCGGCGTCGCAACGGCGGCACAGCGGGAGTTCGCGCCAGCCGATGATGGACAGCTGGGTGCCGCGCGAGTGCCGGGTCATGGCCTGCGGGCGGTGGACGATGTCCTGGCCGCCGCAGTCCGCGCAGCGCACGCCGCCGCGCATCCATTGCGCCGTGCAGCTCAGGCAGGTGATCCTGATGTCGTCATTCACCTGTTCGCCGCGCAGGTCCTCGGCCTCCCCGCACGACGGGCACGCCGCCACACCCGCCATGATCGTCGCCCTCCTCATCGCGGAGCCTTCACGCGCCAGAGTCTACCCTCACGTGAGAGTAGGCTTCCTGGTCAGGCTTTTCTCTGCCTGAGCACGTGGCGAAGGCGCCGTCGGACGTCGGCAACCGGGTCGACGGTCTCCAGACGCAGGGTGAGGCGGTCTTGCCCGGCAAGCGGTCTGGCGTATGCGGGCAGGCCACGGCGGCGGAAACGCAAGGTGGGAAGAGCGCGATCTCCAGGGACGGGCACCTCCTCCGCCCCGGGAACCCGCAGGGCCACGGAGAGCCGCCAGGACGATCAGCAGGTACTTCGCGTTGTCGAAGAACGCGTCACGCGTACCGCCGACAGATGACGGGCCGCTGTCCTGCGCTGTCGCCTCCGGGGCCGGGGAACGAACTTGCGTGACGGCATTCGGTATGTCGTTCGACAAGACGCTGCCCTCTCGTGACAGAAGAGATCCCGAGGGCGCTCAGGCGCCGAACCGACGGCACAGGCCACCGGTCGCGGCACGGAGCGACACCCCCCAGGCACCGGCGACACCCACCCCGTCCGCACACAACGGCCGCGAGAGCGATCATCCGCCACCCACTCTAGCAGCCTATTTATCTAGTCTTTGGCAAAGCGTGGCGATTGCTTTACGTGATACCTGGCCCCCCAATCGCACTCCGAGCCGAAGGTCCACAGGAGTGCCGATCAACCGAGCGACGGCCGACGGAATCCGGCACAACACTCTCACCCAGGGGGAGATATCAGCCTGCTCCCAGCTCGCTGGAGGCCGTCCTACTCGTGGGCGGCGATGAGGTGGTCCAGTCGTGCAGCGGGGAACTCCCGCTCGAAGGAGCCCGCCTGCCAGCGGTCGGGGAACAGGGCGAGCTGCGCCTTGTCGCGGATGCGGGTGAGGGCTTCGCCTTGGACGATCCGGGAACGGTTGAGAGCTTCCGCGCCGGCCGTGTCGGTGGCGCGGGCCAGACGGTAGGGCAGCGTCTCCAGCTTCACCGGGGAGGAGAACTCCCCGGCCATGCGGGCGCTGACGACGTCGAACTGCATCGGGCCGACTGCGGCCAGTACCGGCGCCTGGTCCCCGCGCAGGTCGGAGACCAGGACCTGGACGACACCCTCCTCGTCCAGCTGCGCGATACCGCGCCGGAACTGCTTGGACCGGGAGAGGTCGACCGGGCGGGCCACGGCGAAATGCTCGGGCGCGAAGGTGGGCATCGGCGGGAACACCGTTGACTGGCCAACGTAGAGGGTGTCGCCGACGCGCAGGGCGGCGGCGTTGACCAAGCCGACCACGTCGCCCGGGTAGGCGATGTCGACCATGGAGCGGTCCTGGCCGAAGACGCTGTGCGCGTACTTGGTGGCGAACGGCTTGCGGGAGGCGGCGCGGGTGACGGTCATGCCGCGCTCGAAGATCCCCGAGCACACGCGCATGAAGGCGATCCGGTCCCGGTGGGCGGGGTCCATGTTGGCCTGCACCTTGAACACCAGCCCCGAGAACGGGGCGCCCACCGGCCGAAGACCTCCGCCTTCCACCTCGCGCGGGCCGGGCGGCGGGGCGAGGTCGACGATCGCGTCCAGCAGCAGCCGCACTCCTATGTTGGAGATCGCCGCGCCGAAGAAGACCGGCGTGGTCCGGCAGGCCAGGAACGCCTCCTGGTCGTGTACCGCACCGTCGACCCGGAGGAGATCAAGCTCCTCAACCGCCTTCCCCCAGTCCGCGCCGTCCTCCGAAGCGGCCCGATCAGCCGAGACGGATTCCTCTGCGGCTTCGCGGACACCGCCGGGGGTGCGGACGTAGCGCAGCATCTGCCCCGGCCTGCGGATGTCGACCAGTCCGCGCAGGTATCCGGCGTCGCCGACCGGCCAGGCGATGGGGGTGGGCTTGAGGCGGAACTCGCGCTCGATCTCGTCCATCAGCTCCAGCGCCTCACGGCCGGGCCGGTCCCACTTGTTGACGAACGTGATGACCGGGATGCCGCGGTGCCGGCAGACGTCGAAGAGCTTGCGGGTCTGCTCCTCCAGTCCCTTGGCGGCGTCGATGAGCATCACCGCGCAGTCCACCGCGGCCAGCACCCGGTAGGTGTCCTCGGAGAAATCCGCGTGGCCGGGAGTGTCCAGCAGGTTCAGCACGCATCCCCGATGGGCGAACTGCAGCACCGCGGACGTGACCGAGATGCCACGGGCCTTCTCCATCTCCATCCAGTCCGAGGCGACCCCTCGCCGCCCGGCCTTGCCGTGCACCGCGCCGGCCTCGGTGATGGCGTGGGCGTGCAGGGCGAGGGCCTCGGTCAGGGTGGACTTGCCCGCGTCGGGGTGGCTGATCACGGCAAACGTGCGCCGGCGTGCCGCCTCGGAGGCCGCCCATTCCCTGTCGGAGCTCATCGCACCGCCTCCGCATCCGCGTCAGCCGCAGCCTTGGCGTCCACGAGCCGGGCCAGGTGGCCGTGCAGGGAGCGGGCGAAGTCCTCCGCCTGCCCCAGCTGCCGCCGCAGGTCCTCGCACCGCGCGTCGGCCTTCACCCAGTACGTACGCAACCGTTCCACCAGTTCCTCGTGTGCTTGCTCGTGGTTCTCCGGCAACGGCCGACCGTCGTCGGGGAGTTGTTCCAGCACGTTCAGCAGGGCGCGGATGTCGTCGAGGCAGAAGCCCAGCGGCCGCATCCGCCGCAGCAGCGTGAGCCGGCGCACGTCGGCCTCGGTGTAGAGGCGGAAGCCGCCCATACTGCGCTCGCTGGGAGCGACCACGCCGGCGTCCTCGTAATGGCGGATCGTCCGCAGCGACAGCCCCGTGCGTTCGGCCACCTCGCCGAT
Organism: Streptomyces sp. NPDC006265; assembly: GCF_040613555.1. Taxonomy (NCBI): domain Bacteria; kingdom Bacillati; phylum Actinomycetota; class Actinomycetes; order Kitasatosporales; family Streptomycetaceae; genus Streptomyces; species Streptomyces sp. NPDC006265. The sequence continues at coordinate 8,413 of NZ_JBEXSH010000150.1, read as the reverse complement.
CTGCAACAGCTGCTCGCCCACGACTTCACCGCCCCACCTCTCGCGCCGGCATCCCGCCCGGACCGCAAACCTACCTTCTCGTTAGGGTAGGTTTGCAAGTGGGTGGAGCCGAGGGCAGTCGCGGACAGGCTGCCGTCGTCGTCTCGGCAGCGTCGCTTCACTCCCCCTCGGGGTGGCGCTGCCGTCCGCCCACTCGTCCCCGGCCAGGGCAACCGGCCTGATGCCGCTCACACCCGCCACCACCCTCGGCTCCTCCCGGGCCCAGCCCTACCGAGTCGTCGATCGAGCTGGAGGAGCCGCTGGGCATGGAGGCATGAATTCCCGCGCGCCCGGCGCCTGACCTGGGGCCCGGTAAAGCAGTTGCCCAGCCAGGCCCCCACCCCCGCATCATCGTCGGAACCAGACCGCCCCTCGCCCTTCACAGGGAGACCGCGTTGACCACCGACCGCTTCCCGGACATCGTCCGCGCCGGCACCGCCGTGATCGGCACACGGTACGCCGGAGGACCCGACCGGCAGCTGCTGGTCATGGATGACAAGGTGCATGCGCTGGAGGGCGCTTCCCCGCCACGCGGCCTGTCTGCCGTGAGCTGGTTCGCGAGCACGGACGGTGAGAGCGTGCTGTCGCTCGCGCAGTGGGAGAGCGCCGGGGCGTACGACGCGTACCTGCGCGGCGGTGGCTGTGCCGCACCCTTGGCCGGTCCGCCCCGCTACCGGCTGTACCGCAGCCCGGCCGAGGAACACGAGACCCGTGTCCCGGGCTGCCTGATCACGGCCGCCTTCGACGTGGACGGGCCCGAGCGGCAGCGTTCCTTCACCGACGCCGTGATCGCCGCCCAGCCGAAGGAGGGCGGGCACCCCGCTTCCTGCACAGCACCGACGGCAGCCGCATCCTGCTGTACACGGAGTGGACCAGCATCGAGGCGCACCAGGAGGCCGCCGAGGCCGGTGACCACGACAGGGGCACGAAATCTTCTCCGGTACGCCCGAGGTACGGCCCACCGGCGGCGGGCGCTACCACCTCCACCGCTCCCTGCCCTTTCCCCTGCCCTGACCGAGGCGCCCGGCGTCGCACAGCGCGCCGCCTCGACCGTGCAAGGCAGCGGATTGCCCCGGCGGACCCTTCGGTAGCGTGAGGGTATGAGCCATCCGCACCCAGAACTCAAAGCCGCCCCGCCACTGCCCGAGGGAGGGCTGAGGGTCACCGCCCTGGGCGGCCTGGGCGAAATCGGCCGGAACATGACCGTCTTCGAGCATGCCGGCAAGCTGCTCATCGTCGACTGCGGCGTGCTGTTCCCCGAGGAGACCCAGCCTGGCGTGGACGTGATCCTGCCCGACTTCACCTCCATCCGAGACCGCCTGGACGACATCGTGGCCATCGTGCTCACCCACGGCCACGAGGACCACATCGGCGGCGTGCCCTATCTGCTGCGGGAGCGCAGGGACATCCCCCTCGTCGGCACCAAGCTCACCCTCGCCTTCATCGAGGCCAAGCTCAAGGAGCACGGGATCAGGCCCCGCACGGTGCGCGTGCGCGAGGGCGACCGGCGCGGCTTCGGCCCCTTCGACTGCGAGTTCGTGGCCGTCAACCACTCCATCCCCGACAGTCTCGCGGTGGCCCTGCGGACCGGTGCCGGCCTGGTACTGCACACCGGTGACTTCAAGATGGACCAGTTCCCTCTGGACGACCGGATCACCGATCTGCGCGCCTTCGCCCGCCTCGGCGAGGAGGGCGTGGACCTGTTCCTCACCGACTCCACGAACGCCGAGGTGCCCGGTTTCACCACCTCCGAGCGCGAGCTGAACCCGGCGATCGAGCAGGTGATGCGCACCGCACCGCGGCGGGTCATCGTCTCCAGTTTCGCCAGCCACGTGCACCGCATCCAGCAGGTCCTGGACGCCGCCCACGCGCACGGCCGCAAGGTGGCCTTCGTGGGCCGCTCGATGGTCCGCAACATGGGCATCGCCCATGACCTGGGCTACCTCAAGGTGCCGTCCGGCCTGGTCGTCAGCACCAAGGAGCTGGAGAAGCTCCCCGACCACAAGATCACTCTGGTGTGCACCGGCTCCCAGGGCGAACCGATGGCCGCGCTGTCACGGATGGCCAACCGCGACCACCAGATCCGCATCGGCAAGGGCGACACCGTCCTGCTCGCCAGCTCCCTCATCCCCGGCAACGAGAACGCCATCTACCGGGTGATCAACGGACTCACCCGGTGGGGCGCCCACGTGGTCCACAAGGGCAACGCGAAAGTGCACGTCTCCGGGCACGCCAGCGCCGGCGAACTCGTCTACTGCTACAACATCGTCAAACCCCGCAACGTCATGCCCGTCCACGGCGAATGGCGCCACCTACGCGCCAACGGCGACCTCGCCATCCGTACCGGCGTCGACCCTGACCGGGTCGTCATCGCCGAGGACGGCGTCGTCGTCGACCTCGTCGACGGCCGCGCCTCCATCACCGGCAAGGTCCCCGCGGGCAACGTCTACGTGGACGGCATGGAAGTCGGCGGCGCCACCGAGGCGTCCCTCAAGGACCGGGTCACCCTCGCCCAGGAGGGCGTCATCACGGTCGTGGCCATCGTCGACGCCGACACCGGTGCCCTCGCCGAGGCCCCCGACTTCCTGGCCCGCGGCTTCGTCCACGACGAGACCACGTTCGAGCCGGTCATCCCCGTCATCGAGAAGACGCTGGCCACCGCCGCCGAGGAAGGCGTCGGCGACGCGCACCAGCTCGAACAGCTCATCGCCCGCGCCGTGGCCAACTGGGCCTTCCGCACCCACCGCCGCAGGCCACTGATCATCCCCGTCATCATCGACGCCTGACAGGGCCACGCCCCAACACCCCACGCTCCCCGACAGGACGAACAAGGCCATCCCGCCGACCCCGCCAGTACATCGACGACACCAGAAAGGTCAACATCTCGTCCACCCCGGTCAGGCGCCGCTGCCGCTTCTTGACTATCTGCGGCTCGAAGCTGCCGGCGGTGTCGCGGGGCACCTTCACCTCGACCGGCCCGACATCGGTCAGCACGGTCTTGGACCGTGTGCCGTTACGGCTGTTGCCGTTGTTCTTCCCGGCCGGATCGTGCTTCTCGTAGCCGACGTGATCGGTGATCTCGCCTTCCAGGGCGGACTCCAGCACCCGCTTGGTCAGCTGCTGCAACAGCCCGCCCTCGCCAGTCAGCTGCAGGCCCTCGCTGCGAGCCCGGTCGACCAGCATCGCGACGAGCTGCTCGTCCGAAGCGGCCGACGGCATCGCGCTACCGGCCGACTCCTCGAAGGACTCGTGCTCGATCGTCGTCTCTCCCACTTGGCGTCTCTCCTTGATCAGCAGATCCGCCGTTGATTAGACACTCCCCGGTGAGTGCAGCAGGCGAAGAAGGCCGCCCTGTCGCTCGGCATCGAGGTCGAGGAACCTGAAACGCACCACGACGGCAGCGTCCACTCCTCCCACGGCGCACAGGTACCGGCCTTCCTGCCCACCGACGACAAGGCCCACGTGCTGTACACCAGCAACACGCCGATGAAGTCCTTCGCGCACGACCTGCCGGTGTTGGCCAAGGGCATGCAGAGCACGACGCCGAAGTAACCAGGCAGCCCCCATACCGGTACGGGACCACGGAGCTCAACTGCGGGCGAGGTCCGTGGGCGGCGTCGGGATACGGATCCTCGGGCTCGGCCGTCTTCGTGACACGGACAGCGTCGAACGCCGGTTCTGCCTCAGGGTCTCCGGGGCCGCTCTGTGAGTGCGGTCGGGGCGGTCGGTCGGAGCGCCGCCGATGCGGACCGGGCAGCAGCATGCACGGATGATGTGTGGACGCGGCTCCGTCCACCGTGAGGATGGCCTGCTTAGGACGGTACGGGAACTGCCCACTGGGCAGACATATCAATGAGCGTTAGGGTATTGATGTGACCGAGAAACGTGAAGACGCCTGCGACCTGCTCTGCCTGGATCTTCCCCACGCCGAGGAGATCCGCGGGCGGCTGCCGTCACTCGCCGTGCTGTACCCCGCCGCGTCGGCGGCCAAGGGGATGGCCGACCCGACGCGGCTGAAGGTGGCGGCGGCACTGGCGGCCGGTGACGAGCTGTGCGTGTGCGACCTGGCGTGGATCGTCGGGCAGGCGCAGAACCTCGTCTCCCACCACGTCCGGCAGCTGCGCAACGCGGGCCTGGCCGCCTCCCGCCGGGACGGGCGGCTGGTGATGTACGCGCTCACCGAGCGGGGCCGGGCGCTGCTGGGCGTGCTCCTCGGCGACGACGTCGATGCCGCCATGGAGATCTAGGACGAACGGGGAAGGGGACCTCGATGGGTGCGGAGTGCTGCGCGCCGGCTGAAGCGAACGCCACCGCCAATGCCGAGGAACACGATCAGGGCCCACAGCGGCTGTGGCACGTACGTGAGCTGCAGTTCGGCGTGGTGGCGGGCGTGCTGCTGCTGGCCGCGTGGCTGACCGGCCGCGCCGGGGCCGAGACCCCGGAGATGGTGCTGGAGCTGGCCGCGGTCGCGGTCGGCGCCTCCACCTTCGTCCCGGCGGCCGTCCGTAACCTGTTCACGCACCGGCACGTCGGTGTCAGCACGTTGATGACCATCGCCGCGGTCGGTGCGGTGGCGCTCGGTCAGTTCTTCGAGGCCGCCATGCTCGGCGTGCTCTTCGCCATCGCCGAAGGGCTCGAGCACTACGCGGTCGTCCGCACCCGGCATGGCCTGCGCGCGCTGCTCAACCTGGTCCCCGACACCGCCTCCGTCCTCCGCGGCGGACACGAGGTCCAACTCGCCCCCGACGACCTGGCGCTGGGCGATGTGATGCTGCTGCGCCCCGGACAGCGGGCCGCCACCGACGGCGTCATCCGCTCCGGGCGCACCAGCCTGGACCTGTCCGCCATCACCGGCGAGTCCATGCCCGTCGAGGCGGGCGTCGGCGAGCCGGTGTACGCCGGTGCGATCAACGGCGGCGGCGCGATCGAGGTCAAGGTCACCGCACTGGCCAAGGGCAGCTCCCTGGCCCGCATCGTGCACATCGTCGAAGAGGCCCAGGAACGCAAGGGCTCCGGCCAGCGCCTGGCCGACCGGCTCGCCAGGCCCCTGGTGCCCGGCATCGTGATCCTGTCCGTCCTGATCGCCGGCCTCGGCGCGATCCTCGGCGAACCGCTGCTGTGGCTGGAGCGGGCCCTGGTCGTGCTGGTGGCGGCCTCGCCCTGCGCACTGGCCATCGCCGTGCCGCTCACCGTTGTCGCCGCTGTCGGCGCGGCCAGCCGCACCGGCGCCCTGGTCAAGGGCGGCCTCGCCCTCGAACAGCTCGGCACCGTAGGCACCGTGGCGCTGGACAAGACCGGCACCCTGACCCGCAACGAGCCGCGTGTCATCGGAATCCTCACCGCCAACGGCCCGACCGAGGCGCAGGTGCTGCGGCTGGCCGCCGCCCTGGAGGCACGCAGCGAACACCCCCTCGCCGCCGCGATCATCGCCGCCGCCGACCAGATACCCGAGGCCGCGGACGTCACCGCGGTCGTCGGCCACGGGCTGCACGGCGACGTCGACGGCACGCCGGTACGGCTCGGCCGCCCCGGCTTCATCGAACCCGCCGCCCTCACGGCGGATGTGGAGTGTCTGCAGGACGAGGGCGCGACCGTCGTCCTCGTCGAGCGTGATGACGTCCTGCTCGGCGCCATCGCCGTACGCGACGAACTGCGCCCCGAAGCCGTCGAAACCGTACGCGAACTCGACCGCCTGGGCGTGAAGGTGGCCATGCTCACCGGCGACAACGCCCGCACCGCCCAGGCCCTCGCCACCGCGGCCGGGATCGAGGACGTCCGCGCCAACCTGCGCCCCGAGGACAAGGCCGACCTCGTCACCGAGCTGCGCTCCCGCGGCGGCCGGGGCGGTGTGGCCATGGTCGGCGACGGCATCAACGACGCCCCCGCCCTGGCCACCGCGGACGTCGGCATAGCGATGGGCGCCATGGGCATCGATGTGGCCATCGAGACCGCGGACGCCGCACTGATGGGCGAGGATTTGCGCCACCTGCCCCAGCTGCTGCGCCACGCCCGCCGATCACGCACCATCATGCTGCAGAACATCGGTATGTCCCTGGCCATCATCACCGTCCTGATCCCACTGGCCGCCCTCGGCGTCCTGGGCCTGGCCACCGTGGTGTTCATCCACGAACTCGCCGAGGTCCTGGTCATCGCCAACGCGATCCGCGCCGCCAAGACCACCCAGCTGCCGGCCACCACCGCCATCGCCCCGACCGCGCGCCGGCCCGCGCTCGCCCGATCCGCACCGCAGCAGACCACAGCGGCGGTCACCCCTGGCGGCGATACCGGCCAGACCGACGACGGCTGCTGCGACGACTGCGCGACCGAGCCCACCACCGCAACCGCCCCCGCCGAACGCCCGCTACCGGCGATCACCCCGCGCCCCGAACAAGCAGCCCAGGGCGGCCAGAAGGCACCGGCCGCTGCGGACGCCGCCGACGGCTGCTGCCCCGGCTGCGCGGGCGACCAGCCCGTGCGCGTCAAACAGGGCAGTCTGGCCACACCCGTCCCGGTCCAGAGCCGCCCGCTCAAGACGCTGCCGCTCGCTCACGGCTCCGGTCACGACGGCGACGGGTGCTGCGACGGTCACTGACTGAAGCCCCCTGCCGCCGGCCCTGAAGACCGCCGGACACCGCACATGCCGTGTCCGGCGGTTCGTCGTTGGCGTGCTCACCGTTTCTCACGTCAGTCGGCGGCCCCGCAGTACTCGGGTGGGCCGCCAACTGACAACGGCAGCCGATCAGTCGGTCAGCTCTGGCGAGACCATCTACGTGCCGGACGGCACCCTGCACAGCTTCGGGCCCGACATCCTCGTCTACGAGATCGAGCAGACGTCCGACATCCAGCAGCACGCGATGCGCTGGAAGATGGAGGACGGCTCTCCGGTGGGCCACGAGGAACACCGGTCCAACCTCGACATGCTGATGCGGCAGGTGGACCTGGAAACCCGACCGGACTTCAGCCACGGGCTGAGCATCGCCGTCGAAGACGCGGTGGAGCGGGTCTTCCCAGTGCCGGCCCGTACATCGCGCTGGAACGCTGGCGTGCCGGAACCACGGAACCTTTGCGACACACCTTCAGCACCGCGCAGATCCTTTCGGACGTCGGACGTCGGCGCCCCCGTACGGGTCCGGACCGGCACATGGATCGAAGAGCTCGGCCGCGCGGAGACACTCCTGCTGCCCACGGCGTGCCGTGACGTCGAGATCAGCGGACCGGCCGATGTCCTCATGGGCTACCTGCCCGACCTCGACCGCGATGTCCGTGCCTGCTGCTCGCTGCGGGATACCCGCTGCCTGCCCTGCGGCGGTTCATCGCATCGTCAGCCTGACACGCAGTCGTTTCCCCGCGTTGGGGGACATCCGCCCAAGACGCGTGGAACCGACGGTTCAGCAGAAAGCTGCACGTCGGGCACCGAAAGAGAGCGATCAGCCCGCGGCGCCAGCACATCAAGAACAACGCCAGGGGGCGGGGAGCATCCAAGGGGGGGCCGCAGGGCAAGTCGTCGTCCCAGCGTGGTGGGGAGGTCTGGCGGCCCAGGAGCGGTGGATCGGCCCCCTAGCGCCCAGATGGACTGTGAGACCAGGCCCCCAAGGCCCATCCCCTCGGACTGTGGCCGGGCGGGGACGGCGCGGACGGCAATGCCGGACCCCGCGCGTGGCGAAGTCCGGCTTGGCGAGGGCCTCAAGATTCGTCGCGCACGTCGTCCGGGCCGAGCCCGGCTTCCTCCATCGCCTCCCGCATGGTGCGGCCGGTGGCGCCGTCGCCCTGCTCGCTGGTGGTCTCGGCCCCAGGCGTCTCGATGACGTCATCGGTGGACGTCGTCTTCGGGCGGTTCTCCTCGGGTACGGTCACGACTTCTCCTCGCTCGTTCCTACGGCGGGCTCAGGCCGGGTGGTCCGGCTGCTGCTCGGGAGGCGTACCGCCGCCCTCTCCTCCGCCCTTGTCGCCGCGGTCCGTGCCATGGGCATGGCCGCCGCTTTCGTGGGCGGGCTGTTCCGCCTTGCGGGCCTGGCTGTCCTGCGGAGTGCCCGCCCCCTTGTCACTGCGCCGCAGTTCGGGCTGTTGCGGGTTCGACATCGGCTCTCCTCCTTGCTTTACCTCGCGCAACCGAAACACTTGCCGATCACACGGGTGGCTCACGGGCTCCGCCCCAAACGTTCAGCCGAGACATTCATCCCGTGGGCCTGCCGTCGAGCGTCTCGACAGTCGCCGGCACAGGGGCGGACTCGCCGCTCGCTGCGGGTTTCCGCAGCGCCTGCGGTACAGGGTCGGGCTCCGAGGCTCAGCAGCCTATGCCGATGAGCCGGAAAGCCGGTTCTGCCAGGACCTGCCTCGTGGCCGCCCGACGCGCTGCACCCGGCGTGACCACAAC